>VGRQ01000288.1 GCA_016875315.1 Deltaproteobacteria bacterium
CCCCCTCGGCCTCGGCACGCACCGTCGACAGCTCCGCCTGGGCCCGGGCCGCGGCGTCGCCCGCGCGGGTGGCCTCGGCGCCTGCCGCGTCGCGCTCGGTGCGCTGGTCTTCGAGGTCGCGGGCAAGCTGCGCGAGGCGCTGGGTGGCGCCCTCGGTCTCCCGCCGCTGGTACAACGCCGCGCTCTCCTCCACGCGCCGGTCGGCCTCTACCTGGTTGAGCTGGTCGCGGAGGCGCCCCACCTCCGCCTCGGCCGCCTCCAGCAGCCGCCGTCGCGTGTCGAGCTCCTCCTCGTGACGGGCCACGGCGCGCGAGGCCTCCTCCAGCTCGGCGGCGGCGGCGCGCACCCGGTCGCCCAGCGCCTTGCGGTCGCCCGCCAGCCCACCGAAACGCGCCAGCGCCACCGTGAGCTCCACCTGGCGCAGCCGCGCGTCGAGCGACTGGGCTCGCAGGGCCTTCTGCACCTGTCGCTCGGCGGACTTCATGGTGCGGCCGAGGTCGTCGTGGAGATCGGCCACCTTGTCGAGGGCCTCGCGGGTGCCCGACAGCTTCTCCAGCGACTCCTCGCGGCGCGCCTTGTAGCGGGAGATGCCGGCCGCTTCCTCGATCAGCGTGCGGCGGTCTTGCGCGCGCGCGTGCACGATCTGTCCGATGCGCCCTTGCTCGATGAAGGAGTACAGGCGGTTGCCCACGCCGGTGTCCATGAACAGGTCGTTCACGTCGCGAAGGCGCACGCGCTCGTTGTTGACGAGGTAGTCGCTGCCGCCGTCTTTGTAGAGGCGACGAGTGACTTCCAGCTCGGGGAAGCGCTGCCAGATGCCGGGGAAGGGCTCGCTCCCCGCCACGAAGGTGAGCGACACCTCGGCGAACGACACGCCATGTCGCGACGCGCTCCCGGCGAAGATCACGTCGCTCATCGAGTCGCCGCGCAAGGACTTCGCCGACTGCTCGCCGATGCACCAGCGCACCGCGTCCATGATGTTGGACTTGCCGCAGCCGTTGGGGCCGACCACGCCGGAGATCCCGGGCCCGAAATGGAGCGTGGCCCGGTCGGCGAAGGACTTGAAGCCTTGCAGTTCGAGCTTGCGGATCTTCACCGGCCAACCACCCGCCGGGTGCCTATCCCGGCGCTACTTGCCGGCGGCGGCCCGGCGCAGTTCCCCGGCGTCGGCGTCGCGACGGAGCATCGCCTCCGACTCGGGCGCCAACGAGGCCAGCGCGTCGACGAAGACCAGCCGGTCGGCACCCTCCACCGGCAGCGGCTCGCCGAGGAGCCGCGCGAAGCCCGCGAGGAGCACGCCGGTCCGGTCCACCTCGGCCACGAACCGAGGGGGCGCGTCGACCATCACCCGCTCGCCGTCGCAACGCGAGAGCAGGCGCCCGTCGTCGAGGCGCAGGCTCCAGCGGAAGCGCCGCTCGCGGTAGAGCGACACGTAGGCGCTCCGGGCCGCGTCGCTGTGGGTGAGCACCAGCGCGCCGGCGAGGCTGGGGGCGATCAGCTCCGCGAAGCTCGCCACGCCATTGCGGCGCGAGACGGCGTTGGCGGCCTCCAGGGCATCGCGTCCCTCGGTGGACAGGCCAGGATCGCCCGAGAAGCTCGCGGTCCACACCAGCCGCTCGATGCCCCCGGCCCAGGTGTCGGCGGGGCGCCAGGGACCGGTCACCGACACCACCACCCGGCCCCAGTGCGCGAGCCAGCGCTCGTCCACCCGGCGACGCAGCTCGTCGACCAGCGCGGTGGCGCCGAGGGGCTCGAGGGCGTGGAGCTGGACGAGATCCATCATGCAGAGTGTGAACGGCCGCGACCGGCCGATCAAGAGAACGTTTCGCTAGGGGGTGAACATCCCCGCCACGCAGGCGGTCATGAAGGTGGCGAGCGATCCGCCGATCATCGCGCGGAGCGCGAGCGCGGCGAGGTCGTCCTTGCGGTGCGGCGCGAGCGGGCCGATGCCGCCGAGCTGGATGCCGATGCTGGCGAAGTTGGCGAAGCCGCAGAGCGCGTAGCTGGCGATCACCGCGCTGCGGGGCGAGAGAGGCGACTCGCCCGCCTGGATGGCGCCGAGGTTGATGTAGGCGATGAACTCGGTGAGCACGAGCTTCTCGCCGAGCAGCCGCCCCACTACCGGCGCCTCCGCCCAGGGCACGCCCATCATCGCCGCCACCGGGGTGAAGGCCCAGCCGAGCACGCGGGCCAGCGACAGGGGCTCGCCGAAGAGCGGCACGAGGCCGAGGCCCCAGTCGATCATCGCCACGAGCGCCACGAAGGCGATGAGCATCGCCGCGACGTTGATCGCCAGCGACATGCCCTCGCTCGCGCCGCGCGCCGCCGCCGCCATCACGTTGCCGTCGGGACGCTCATCGTGTACGGTGAGCGAGCGAGCCGTCTCCGGCTCCTCGGTTTCGGGGACCATCACCTTGGCGATCACCAGCGTGGCCGGCGCGCTGAGGATCGAGCTGGTGACGAGGTGCCCGGCGATGCCGGGGATGTGACCGAGGAAGCTCACGTAGGCCGCGAGCACGCCGCCGGCGGTGTTGGCGAAGCCGCCGAGCATCACGCAGAACAACTCGCTGCGGGTCATCCGGCCCACGAAGGGCTTCACCAGGAGCGGCGCCTCCGTTTGCCCGAGGAAGATGTTGGCCGCCGTCGACAGGGTTTCCGCGCCGCTGGTGCCCATGGTGCGGTGCATCACCCACGCCATCCCCTGCACCAGCTTCTGCATCAGCCCGAGATGGTAGCTCACCGCCATCAAGCTGGAAAAGAACACGATGCTCGGCAGGATCCAGAAGGCGAAGGTCTTCACCGGCGGCGAGATGTGCCCGGCGTAGAAGCTCAGCTTGCCGTCGGGACCAGCCACCTGGTGAGGCTCCACCGACTGGAAGGTGAAGTCGGCGCCCTTCTCGGAGAAGCCGATGAGCGTGCGCACGCCGCTGTCGACGTGCTGGAAGAAGAAGGCCTGCGCCTCCGGCGACAAGACCACCAGGCCGAAGAGCAGTTGCAGCGCGAGGCCCCAGCCGATCACCCGCCAGGGGAGACGTCGTGAGCGCCGCTCGCTCATGAGCCAGGCGAGCCCCACCAGGCCGAGGAGCCCGAGCAGCGAGACGAGCCTCACAGGCTGGGGTCCGTCGCGTCGATGAAACGTTCGCCAGCCGCGTCGAACACGGAGACGTGGCCGTTGGCGAGGTCGTACACCCAGCCGTGGAGCTGGAGCGTTCCCGCCTCGAGACGGTCTCGCACGATGGCGTAGGTGCTGAGATTGAGCACCTGCTGCATCGCGTTGGCCTCCACCGCGTGGCGCCAGCAGGTGTCGTCGTCGACGTACTGCAAGCGCGACTCGATGATCGCGGGAGCGAGGTGGTCGAGCCACTCGTACAGCGAGGGCAGCTTCTTCACCTTCTTGTGCCCGTCGAGCACCGCCTTCACGCCGCCACAGCCGTAGTGGCCGCACACCACGATGTGGCCGACCTGGAGCACCTCCACCGCGTACTCCAGCGCCGCCCCGACGCTGGCGTCGGCGTGCTCGAAGGGGGGCACCGCGTTGGCGATGTTGCGCACCACGAAGAGTTCGCCCGGCGCCGAGGAGGTGAGCAGCTCGGGCACCACCCGGCTGTCGCTACAGCCGACGTAGAGCGCCGAGGGCGACTGGTGCTCGCTGGCGAGCTGGGTGAGGAAATCTCGTGCTCCCGCGGCGAACTCGCGACGGAAACTCCGGTGGCCCTGGAGGAGGCTCTTCATGCCTCAATAGTCGCACATCGACAGCCGCACGCGGACCGCCGTGCGCTCGCCCTTCACGATGACGGGGAAGAACTCCCACTGGTCGAGCGCCTCGTTCACCCGCCCGCTCACCTCGATCTCGCCCGACACCCAGCGGGTGCGGAGCACCTTGCCGCTGGGGTCGAGATCCACGTCGACGCTGCAACTTGCCGACGGGCGCGTGACCCCCCAGTCGGGTGGGACGAAGCGCTTCACGTAGACCGGCGGCTGCGCCGTGCGCCTGGGCAGCGGCGTTTGCTTGCCGTCGACCAGCAGCGTCACCTCGCGGGCCGGCACCACCTCGGCGTCGGCGCGGCGGACGAAGATCGGCGCCGGGAACACGGACTGCTTGGGCACGTCGCCCTCGCGCGACGGCCACTCCCACTTGCGCACGTTGTCTTCCGCGGCCTGCTTTGCGCTCGACGGGCACTGCTCGGCGCGCACGGCGGTGGCCTTGCCGGCCGCATCGACGACGGCGCGCACGTCGCACCGGTACACGCCGGGCGGGTAGTCGCTGAACCCCTCGCCCACCGGCGTGTTCTCGCCCCAGGAGGGCTCGAGTTCCGACCAGTGTACGCTGGCGATGCCCTCGAAGGCCTGTCCCACGTCGATCGGCGGCTCCGGCGGCGGGATGGGCGGCTCGTACACGGTGGGATCGTGCTCGCGCGGCACCACGACGAAGCGATCCTTGGGCAGCGGCGCGTACCAGATCAGCGAGGCGCGGAGCCAGGGGTAGAAGGGGTTGACACCGTCGCGGTTCCAGAAGCCCACGTCGGGGAAAGTGGGCGGCTCGGTGAACATGAAGGCCACGCCGCCGTCGCCACCGATCGAGAGGCCCGGCGCGGGCGTCATCACCTCGCCGCGGAAGCCGGCGTACATGCCTGCCGCGCCGTAGGCGTCGCCGAAGCCGCCCACGGTGAAGCCGAAGATGCCCCGGTGCTCGAAGTGGCGCCGCTTGCTGCTGATGGCGGCATCGACGCGGATCGTCGGCACCCACGTTTCGATGAGAGTCCCGCGGAAGTAGTCCTGGTCGAGATCCACGCCCGCCGAGAAGGAGAGCTGCTCGCCGAGGTGAACCCGCCCTTCCACGCCAAACCAGCCGGCCCCGCCCACGTTGAGGGCCCCGCCGAGGAAGCCCACGATGTGCTTGCGCGGGAGGTAGCTCTCGACGGTGAAGGTGTTGTCCCACTCCAGCTCGCCGTCGACGGGGATGCCGTCGCGGAGGGCCGGGTCGAACTTCCACTGCACGATCGCGGTGGCGAGGGCGTAGTAGGCCTCCTCCTCGCACTCGAGTTTCTCGACGTCTTTCACCGTGCCGTCGGCGCGCACGAGGATGCGCACCTTGCACGGGTACTCGCCCTTCTTCACCGTGCGGTAGGACTGGGGCATCAGCGGGTCGACCGTGGGGTGCGGCACCGGCGGCACGTACGCCCCGGCAGCGGCAGGCGCGGCGGGCGGGGCCGGCGCAGGATCGTCGGCGAGGGCGAGGGCGGCGAGCAGGAGCATCACGGCGAGGCCTCGACCCGGCCGAGGAGGAGCCGCCGGGGGGCGCCAATGTCGCCGATCGTGTAGGCGCTGGCCACCCATCCGCTCGCCTCGTCGTGCGCCCGGCCCGCGTGGAGCAGGGTGGCGAGGGGCTCGCCGCGCGACACGCGGTCGCCCACCTTCTTGTGGACCATCACGCCCACCCGAGGATCCACGGGGTCTTCGGCCCGGAGACGCCCGGCGCCCATGACGAAGGCGGCGCGGCCGATCGAGAGGGCATCGCAACGCGTGACCACGCCGTCGCGCGGCGCCGCTACCTCGTCGCGCTCGGGAGCACTCGGCAATCGCGACAGGTCTCCCCCCTGGGCCCGGCACATCGCGGCGAAGCGCTCGTACGCGCGCCCGCTGTCGAGCAGCTCGGCGGCGCCGGGGTGCCCGGCCAGCAACAGGGTGATCTCGCGGAGATCGGCGGGACCGCGGCCCTGGAGGCAGTCGATGGACTCCTGGACCTCCACGGCGTTGCCGCAGGCCACGCCGAGCGGCTGCTCCATGTCGGTGAGCAACGCCGACGTCGCGACACCGGCGCCATTACCGACGCGGACCATCGCCTCGGCCAGCGCCCGCGCATCGGCCTCGGTCTTCATGAAGGCGCCGCTGCCGACCTTGACGTCGAGCACCAGCCGGTCGAGGCCCTCGGCGAGTTTCTTCGAGAGGATGCTCGCCACGATGAGGGGGATGCACTCGACCGTCTGCGTTTCATTGCGCAGCGCGTAGAGGATGCGATCGGCGGGGGCCAGCTCCCCTGTCTGACCGCTGATGAAGCAGCCCACCTCGCGCAGGACTCGGTGCAGCGCCGCGTCGTCGAGATCGGTGCGGTAGCCGGGGACGGCCTCGAGCTTGTCGAGCGTACCGCCGGTGTGGCCCAGCCCTCGGCCCGACACCATCGGCACGCGCAGGCCCAGCTCCGCCCACAGCGGCGCGAGCACCAGCGACACCTTGTCGCCCACGCCCCCGGTGCTGTGCTTGTCGACGAAGGGGCCGCTGATTCCCGGCCAGCAGAGCCGCGCCCCGGAGTCGGTCATCTCGCGGGTGAGCGCCACCGCCTCGGCATCGGAGAGGCCCCGGACGAAGCTGAACGCGAGCCAGGCCGCCGCCTGCGGTCGCGACACGGAACCGTCCACCACGCCCGTGACGAACTCGCCGATCTGCTCGGCGCTGAGCGCCTGTCCCGCCCGCTTGGCTCGGAGGATCTCGTCGATCATGGCCCGGCCACGTAACTCCAGGCCCGCACCAGGGCGCCCCGCT
>VGRQ01000289.1 GCA_016875315.1 Deltaproteobacteria bacterium
GGGCGCGCGAGGGCGGGCGAGCCGACCACCGCGCCGAGAAAAGCCGAGGGGAAGGCCGAGGGGAAGGCCGAGGGGAAGGCCGCGGGAAAGGCGGCGGGGAAGGCGGAAGGCAAGGCAGCGGGCAGGGGCGGGCGTGGCGGCGCGCCCTTCGGCGACATGCTCCTCGGGGCCGGGCGCGTGCGCTCGGCGGCGGCCCAGTACAAGAAGCGCACCGAGAGCGACCCGCAGTCGGTGGCCGCGTGGGTGGGATGGGCGGTGGCGCAGACCCGGCTCGGCCGTTGCGAGGAGGCGCTGGAGAAGTTCTGGCCCTACACGCACACCCGGCCGTTCAAGCCCTCGGCGGCGCTCGCCGCCTCGCGCTGCGCCGCGCGCCTCGGCTACGTCGACGACGCCCTGTACTTCGACATGCTCGCGCTCGAGCGTGCCCCCGGCAACCTGCGCGCCCTCAACGCGCTGGCCATCGACCTGCACCAGGCGGGCGATCGCGCCGGCGCCGGCGAGGTGCTCGAGCGCCTCCTGGTGATCGACCGCGACAAGGACAGCTCGATGTTCGCCGAGGCGGCCATCGCCCTGCGCGAGGGACGGATCGACGACTTCGACGCGCTCTCCGCGCTCTGGGAGCGTGAGGGTCGCGCCTCCGACGAGCTGCTGCGCCTGGAGGCCTACTCCTGGCTCGACCTGGACGACCCGGTGGGGGCCTCGGCGGCGCTGCGGGCGGAGTTCAAGGTCGAGCGCGGGATCGAGGCGCGCCTGCTCCAGGCCGAGATCGAGCGGCGCCTCGGCAACCTCGACAACGCCGACGAGGAGTTCCAGAGAAAGTACCGCACCAAGCTCGTTGGATTCGAGGCCGACGTGCTGCGCTCCCGGGTGCGGGTCGACCAGGGGCGCCTCGACGAGGCGCGGGAGTTGCTGGCCCCCCACGTCGACGCGATCGACGAGGACGTCGTGGCGTCGGTGTGGTACCTCGCCCGCGCCGAGGGCGACGCGGTGACGATGGCGGAGATGGAGGCCCGGTGGCCAGCGGCGCGGCTCAGCCCGCTCCGCGAGCTCGGCCACCTCGTGCCGATCAACCGGCGGTAGCGCCGCTCAGCGCGTGTAGAACTGGGCGTTGTAGTAGTAGCTGCCGCCGTCTTCGAATACCCAGGGCATCTTGAAGCTGGCACTCCACTCGTCGCCATCGACGTACTGGCGGGTGGCGTAGCTGTAGGTGTGGATGTACCACTCCCCCTGGTACATGAAGAAGAGCACGTTCTCGGCCGGGTCGTCGGCGCCGAAGTCGTAGCGTGCCGACACGCCCACCGCGTCGAGGTCGGTGATCCAGAAGTCGTCGAGGCTGTACAGCTCGAAGATGTTGTCGCCGCCGTCGAGTCCCATCATCCCCTTGCAGCCCTCGCCCGACTCGCGGTCGCCATCGAAGCTCGTCTCGAAGGTCCAGTCGCACTGCGGGCATTCCTCGGCCTTGCTCCCCCCGGTGTAGGTGGCCACCAGCTTGCACACGAGGTCGTCGCTGTCGGCACCGTAGAAGCCCACTCCCTGCTCGAAGCTCGATAGCCGCGTGGAGGAGGCCTCCCAGCCGCCCACGAAGAAGCCGAGCGCGACCCCGGTGTCGACGTCTCCGTCGGCGTCCGCGTCGGCATCGGCATCGGCATCGGCATCGCCGAAGGGGTTGTCGTCGTCCTTGTCGTCGTCGCGCTCGGCCTCGCCGAAGCAGGCAAGGAGCGAGACGAGGGTGAGGGTGCCGAGCGGGATCTCGATCCACGGGGCGCGCATCGGGCGACTCCTGGGAGGCAGCGACGTTAGCCCCGCTCGTGCCCACTGTCACGGGCGGCGTGAGCGGGAACCGAAAAGACAACCCCCCTCGGCCGTTTCCGGCGAGGGGGGTCCACGTGCCCGGGAGGCGCTCCCGGGGGCGCTCGTCCTGGTCTAGTAGTAGTAGTAGTAGTAGACCAGTTCGCGGTTGTAGGTGACCCAGCGACCCCAGTAGGCCGCCTCGCTGTCGCCGTACACCTGGTAGTAGCCCTGGTCGGGCAGGTTCCAGGCCTGGAAGTACCAGCCGTCGTACTTGCCATAGGTGTAGTGGATGAAGAAGGTCTGCCCGAGGTAGTACTCGGAACCGTCGCTCGCCGTGTAGGTGTAGCTCGGGTTGGTGGCCAGCCCATCGAGGCGGCCGTCGCCCATCCAGCTGTACGAGGCGTCGTAGTAGCCCCAGAACCAGTAGCCCGGCTGCCCGCTGCCCGGGATGAAGATCTCGGAGCAGAGGCTACCCTCGTTGGGGCGGGCGCTCGGGGTCACCTCGAAGGACCAGTCGCAGTCGGGGCAGTCGGCCTGGCCGGGGCCCACGGCGCTGTAATCGACGCGCACGTCGCACACGAACTGCTCGCTGAGCGGCGCCCAGAAGGAGTAGCCCATGTCGGCCGACTCGAACGAGCCGCCCGGCACCGACCAGTTGCCGTTGGCACGCATGTAGACCAGCGCGGTGTCGGCGTCGGCGTCGGCGTCGGCGTCGGCGTCGGCGTCGGCGTCGGCGTCGGCGTCGGCGTCGGCGTCGGCGTCGGCGTCGGCGTCGGCCGCGTCGTCGGCCGCGTCGTCGTCCTTCGACTGGTCGTCGGTCCCGAAGCAGCCGCCGAGTGCGAGGGCCGTAATGATGCTGAGGCGCATGGAGTCTCCGTGAGGGGATGGGGATCGAAGAGCCGCCGGACCTTACTCGACCACGCCCTCCCTCGCAAGGCCTTTTGGCGGCGGCCTGCCGCCGTTGCGGGAGCGAGGTATCGCGGGGTGATGCGCATCGCCGTGACCAGCGACATCCACGTGGACAAGAACGGTCCCGGCGTGCTCCGCGCGCTGGCCTCGCGGGTGGCCGAGTTGCAGCCCGACGTGCTGGTGCTCGCCGGCGACGTGGCCACCCCCCTGCCCACCCTGCTCGAGGCGCTGCTGTCGCTACGCCCGTGCGCGCGGGAGATGGTGTTCGTAGCGGGGAATCACGACGTGTGGAGCCACCCCCTGTCGCTGGCGCAGGGCGTGGATGCCTGGACGCGCCTCGACCGCCTGATCCCGGCGCTCTGCCAGGAGGCGGGCGTACACGACCTGGACACGGGCCCGGTCGTGATCGACGGCGTGGGCTTCGTCGGCACCCTCGGCTGGTGGGACCTCTCCATGCGCGACGAGGCGCTGGGCGCCCCCGAGGATGCCTACCAGCGCGGCGAGTTCGGCGGCCTGCGCTGGATGGACCACGTTTTCGCGCGTTTCCGTCGCGAGGGCGAGGACATGCCCTACGCCCAGGTGGCGGTCGAGCTCCGAGAACGGCTGCGCGCGCAACTGCAAGCGGTCAACGCGGACCGCGTGGTCGGCGTCACCCACATGGTGCAGTTCCCCTCGCAGCTGGCCTACAAGTCCCACCCGGGCTGGCGTTTCTGCCAGGGCTTCATCGGTCACCGGTCCCTAGGTGAGATGCTGGCGGCCGACGAGCGCGTGGTGTTGTCCGCCTGCGGCCACACGCACTCGCCGAGCGACCAGCAGATCGGTCGGCTGCGCGCGGTCTGCTCGCCGCTCGGCTACCGCGGCGAATGGCTCGGCCGCCCCGACGTGCAGGCGGTCGAGCGCGCGGTGAGCCTCGTGGAGATCTAGCGGGGGGTGCCGGCCTTGCCGATCTTGCCGGTGCTGAGGATCTTCTTGACGTCGCCCGCGAGGTCCTTCACGCCTTCCTCGAAGGTGGGGACGAACACCCAGGCCGCCGCCACGAGCGCGATGACAATCACGCTGATGAGCAGCATGTACTCGACGGTGGACTGGCCTTCTTCTTCGCGGATGAGCTCGGTGAACATGGGAGGCTCCAGGGGGTTCGACGGGAACGGAAGCAAGCGCCGTGCCATCGGGTGAACCACCAATTTCGCCCCGGGACGGGCCCGTCGCTGCCCCAGGGATGTCGCACCCCGCCCCGGCGGTGTCTCACACGTCGAAGCTGATGCCCTGGGCAAGCGGCAGGTCGCGTCCCCAGTTGAGCGTGCAGGTTTGCCGGCGCATGTAGGCCTTCCAGCTGTCGCTCCCCGCCTCGCGGCCCCCGCCGGTTTCCTTCTCGCCGCCGAAGGCGCCGCCGATCTCGGCGCCCGAGGTGCCGATGTTGACGTTGGCGATGCCGCAATCGGAGCCTGCCGCGGAGAGGAAGGTCTCCGCGGAGCGGAAGGAGTCGGTGAAGATCGCGGAAGACAGCCCCTGCGCCACGTCGTTCTGCGCGGCGATCGCCTCGCCGAGCTCGCTGTACTCGAACACGTAGAGGATCGGCGCGAAGGTCTCTTCCTTGCAGATGGGCATCTCGGGACGGGCGCGGATGATGGTGGGCTGCACGAAGTGCCCCGGCCGGTCGACCCGCTGGCCGCCGACGAGCACCTCGCCGCCCTGGGCCACGGCGGCGGCCACCGCGTGCTCGAATCCGGCCACCGCCCCGGCGTCGATGAGCGGCCCCACGAGGGTGCCCTCGGCGAGCGGATCGCCGATGCGCACCTGCTTCCACGCCGCCACCAGCCTCGCGGTGAAGTCGGCGGCGATGCTGCGGTGCAGGAAGAGTCGCCGCGTGGTGGTGCAGCGCTGGCCGGCGGTGCCCACCGCGCCGAAGAGGATGCCGCGCAGGGCGAGCCCGAGGTCGGCGCTCGGCTCGACAATGATGGCGTTGTTGCCGCCGAGCTCGAGGAGGCTCCGGCCGAGACGATCGGCCACCACTCGTCCCACGTGGCGGCCCATGCGGGTGCTGCCGGTGGCGCTCACCAGCGGGAAGCGGGGGTCGCGGATCATGGTCTCGCCCACGTCGGCGTCGCGGCCGATGACCAGGCCGAAGAGGCCGCTCCACCCGTTCTTCGCCAGCACCTCCTCGCAGGCGCGGTGGGTGGCGATGGCGGTGAGCGGGGCCTTCAGCGAGGGCTTCCACACCACCGCGTCGCCGCACACCGCGGCGATCATCGCGTTCCAGGCCCACACGGCGTTGGGGAAGTTGAAGGCGGTGATGACGCTGACGAGCCCCAGCGGGTGCCACTGCTCGTACATGCGGTGGCTCGACCGCTCGCTGTGCATCGAGAGGCCGTAGAGCTGTCGCGACAGGCCCACGGCGTAGTCGGCGATGTCGATCGTCTCCTGCACCTCGCCCTGCCCCTCGGCCCGGATCTTGCCGACCTCCAGCGACACCAGGGCGCCGAGATCCTCCTTCTTCGCCCGGAAGGCCTCGGCCATCTGCCGCACCAGCTCGCCACGCTTGGGCGCGGGGAGCATGCGCCACTCGCGGAACGCCCGCTCCGCTTCCTTCACCACCGCCTCGTACTGCGCGCGGGTGGCGAGCTGCACCCGGGCGAGCGCCTCGCCCGTGGCCGGGTTCTCGCTGGTGATCTCGCCGTCGTAGCCATCGGCGATGGCCGCGCCGTTCCACGCGCCGGGGTTGAGATCGCTGAGTCCGAGGCGGGCGAGGACGTCGTTCACGGTGTACCCTGGAAGGGGCGCCGGCCTATCGCGATAGCAGTGATCATGCTGATCGGGATTGCCCTCGCGCTGGCGCAAGACGCAGTGTCGCTGGAGTACGTGAAGAAAGGACAGGTAGGAACTGCGCGGCCGAGCTTCACGGTGATCGCGAACACCGCCGCCGACGACCTCAGCGTGAAGGCGAGTTGCGGCGGGGTGACGATGGCTCGGAGCGGGCCCGCGAGCGCGGGCGAGCGGAAGACCTGGGAGCTCGACCTACCGGAGGGCAACTACACCTGCACCGGGAGCCTGAGCGTGGCCACGCCCGACGGGGAGGCCGGCGAGATGCCCCTGAAGTTCGGCGTGCAGGTCTTGCCACGGCTGCGCATGTCGCTGGTGACCGGCTCGCTCGACCTCGCCGGCCGCACGCTCTCGGTGACGATGGATCGCCCGGCGTCGCGGGTGGAGGTGAGCATCTTCGGGCCGGGCGGCGCCGAGATCGGGGGTGGCATGGCTCCCTCGACGGCCTCGCCGGGCGAGTCGATCTCGGTGGGCTGGAGCCAGGAGTCGGCCGAGGCGCTCAAGCTCAAGCTCCGCGGCTACGACGAGAACGGCTTCTACGCGGAGCTGGAACTCAACCCCTGGCGCTACAGCATCCCCCACGAGGACGTGGTGTTCGCCACGAACTCGGCGGTCATCGACGACACGGAGGTGCCGAAGCTCCAGGCGGCGATGGTGGAAGTGCAGAACACGCTCGCCAAGTACGGCAAGGACGTGGTCATCAAGCTCTACGTGGCCGGCCACACCGACACCGTGGGCGACGCCGGTCGCAACGAGGGGCTGTCCCTCGACCGCGCGAAGTCGATCTCGAGCTGGTTCCTGCGCGCCGGCTTCCCGGGCAGCATCTACTACACCGGGCTCGGCGAGCGCGATCTCGCGGTGGCCACTGCCGACGGTGTCGACGAGGCGAAGAACCGCCGGGCCGTCTACACGCTGGCAGCCTCGGCGCCGGAGTTGCCCGGTGCCGCGGCGTGGATCATGCTTCGGTAGGCTGTAGGCTGTAGGCTGTAGGCTGTAGGCTGTAGGCTGTAGGGGCCTGAG
>VGRQ01000290.1 GCA_016875315.1 Deltaproteobacteria bacterium
AAGGCGCGTTATCGAACGCGCCTTGGCCCTGCCGAACGCAGCTTGCGGAGTTCGGCAGGTTGGCGGCGGTAGGGGGGCGACACCGGCGAGGTGTCGCCCCCCTGTTCATCGCTAGACCTTGAAGTAGCGTGCCTGGGGGTGGTGGATGACGATCGCCGCCGTGGACTGCTCGGGGTGGAGCTGGTCGTCGGCGTCCATGCCGACACCGAGTCGATCGGCGCCGAGAAGGCGCAACAAGTGGCGTTGATCGGCCATGTCGGGACAGGCAGGGTAGCCGTAGGCGTAACGACAGCCGCGGTACTGCTTGTGGAAGAGGTCCCCGATGTCGCGCGCGTCGCTGCCCGCGATGCCGATCTCCGCGCGCATGTGGCGGTGGACGAACTCGGCGAGGGCCTCGGTGAGCTCCACGGAGAGCCCGTGCAGGTACAGGTAGTCGGTGTACTTGTTCGCCTCGAACCACTCGCGGCACACCTCGGTGGCGCGCTCGCCCACCGTCACCAGTTGCAGCCCGATCACGTCGTCGTTGCCCACGTAGTCGGCGATGCACCGTCCCCCGTCGCGCTGGCGCGGGAAGGCCAGTCGCGTGCCGTCGTCGAGCACGATGGCGTCGCCGTCGCCCCGCGCCTTGAACCAGCCGTACACCGCACGCGGCTGCAGGATGCCCTCGCGCGCGCAGCGATCGAGCAGGTCGACGAGGATGGGTCGCGCCACGGTGCGGAGCTGCTCGGCGTGCTCCTCCAGCGACAGGTTCTTGCGCAGGAAGCCCCACTGGAACTTGTAGAGGATGTCCTCGTTGATCCACGGCGCCAGCGCCTTGACCGGCACCTCGACGAGGCGGCTCCCGAGGAAGGGGGGCTCGACCGGCTCGACGGCGCCCAGGGGCTCGGCGTCGCGCGGATCGTAGGGCAAGGGGCGGTCGGCGCGGGCGGGGATCGGCTGCGGCCCGGCGGCCTCGGCCACGGGGAGCGTGTCGTCGTAGGTGGCGAGCTTTTCCATGAAGTGCAGCCCCGAGAACGCGTCCTTCGCGTAGGCCACCTTGCGCCCGTAGGATTGTGAACAGTCGCTCTCGACGTAGGCCCGGGTGAGCGCGGCGCCGCCGAGCACCACCGGCTTCGTCCAGCCCTGGCGGCGCATCTCCTCCAGGTTTTCCTTCATGATCACCGTGCTTTTCACCAGCAGCCCCGACATGCCGATGGCGTCGGCGTGGTGCTCCACGGCGGCCTTCAGGATCTGGTCGATCGGCTGCTTGATGCCGATGTTCACGACCTTGTAGCCGTTGTTGGAGAGGATGATGTCGACGAGGTTCTTGCCGATGTCGTGGACGTCGCCGCGCACCGTGGCCAGCACCATCGTCCCCTTGGCGGGCCCCTCCACCTTCTCCATGTGGGGCTGCAAGTAGGCCACCGCCGCCTTCATCGTCTCCGCCGACTGGAGCACGAAGGGGAGCTGCATCTGTCCCGAGCCGAACAGCTCGCCCACCACCCGCATGCCGTCGAGGAGGATCTCGTTGATGATGGCGAGCGCGCTGTGCTGGGCCAGGGCCTCGTCGAGGTCGGCGTCGAGGCCGGTGCGGTCGCCATCGACGATCCGGTCCTTCAGGCGCTGCTCCACCGTCTCGGCGCGCTTCTTCTCGGTCTTCTCGACCTTCCGGTCGGCGAAAATCGCGAGCAAGCGCTGGAGCGGGTCGTAGCCCTCCCGGCGGCGGTCGAAGATCAGGTCTTCGCACACCTCGCGCACCTCGGGCTCGATCGAAAAGAGCGGCGTGATCTTCTCGGCATGGACGATGGCCGCGGTCATGCCCGCCTCGCGCGCGTGGTGGAGGAACACGCTGTTGAGCGCGTGCCGCGCGGCGGGATTGAGCCCGAAGCTGATGTTGGAGAGGCCGAGCACCACGCCGCAGCGGGGGAATCGCTGGCTGATGAGCTGGATGCCCTGGAGCGTGTAGAGGCCGAGCTTGCGGTCGTCCTCATTGCCGGTGGCGATGGTGAACGTGAGGGGATCGAAGAGGATGTCGTCGGGGGCGAGACCGTGGCGGTTCACCGCGAGGTCGTAGAGGCGCTCGGCCACCGCGAGCTTGCGCTCCGGCGACTTGGCCATGCCCTCCTCGTCGATGGTCAGCGCGATGACACCGGCGCCGTGGCGCTTGCACAGGGTGCAGATGGTGTCGAGCTTGGCCTCGCCGTCTTCCAGGTTGATGCTGTTGACCAGCGGCTTGCCGCCGATGCGCTTGAGCGCGGCCTCCAGCACGTTGGTCTCGGTGCTGTCGATGACCAGGGGGGCCTGCACCGACTGGACCATGCGCTTGACCAGCTCGTCCATGTCGCGCTCTTCCGGGCGCCCGACGAAGGCCACGCACACGTCGATGGCGTGGCTCCCGCCCTTCACCTGGTCGCGACCCATGCCCACCATGCCGTCCCAGTCCTGCGCGTCGAGAAGGCGCTTGAACTGGCGCGACCCGTTGGCGTTGGTGCGCTCGCCGATGGCGAAGATGTCGGCCTGCTGGCGGAGCGCCACCGGCGAGTAGAGCGACGAGGCCGAGGGCACGAACTCGGGCACGCGATGGCGAGGCTTGTGACCCGCCACGCGCGCCGCCACGGCGCGGATGTGGTCGGGGGTGGTGCCGCAGCAGCCGCCCACGGCGTTGACGCCGTCTTGCTCGATGAAACGAAGGTGCCAGTCGGCCAGCTCCTCGGGACGCAGCGGGTAGCAGGTCTCGCCGTCCACCAGCTGGGGCAGGCCGGCGTTGGGCAACACCGAGATGCGCGCGCGGGCGTGGCGGCCCAGGTAGGCCACGTGCGCGGCCATCTCCTGCGGGCCGGTGGCGCAGTTGAGGCCGATGAGATCGATGGGGTACTGCTCGAGCACGGCGACGGCCGCCGCGATGTCGCTGCCGAGCAACATCGTGCCGGTGGTCTCCATCGTCACCTGAGCCATGATGTGCGTGTCGCGACCGAGGGTCGCCCGCTCGTCGACGATCGCCGCGAGCGCGCACTTCGTCTGCAAGAGGTCCTGGCAGGTTTCCACGAGGAGCACGTCGGCGCCGCCCTCGATGAGCCCGCGCACCTGCGCGCGGTAGCCCTGGTACATCTCGTCCCAGTGGATGTGGCCGAGGGTGGGCAGGCGCGTGCCCGGACCGATGCTGCCGGCCACGAAACGAGGCCGCGCCTCGGTGGAGAAGGCGAGCGCCGCCTCCCGCGCCAGCTCGGCCGCCACGCGGTTGATGCGCTCGGTGTCGGCCTGCAAGCCGAACTCGGCGAGCACCCAGGGCGCGCCGCCGAAGCTGTTGGTCTCGACGATGTCGGCCCCGGCCTCGAAGTAGCGGCGGTGGATGGTACCCACCACGTCGGGCCGGGTGAGGTTCAGGATCTCCGAGCAGTTCTCCAGGCCATTGTAGTCGGAGAGCGGGAGGTTGAATCCCTGTAGTTGCGTGCCCATGCCCCCGTCGAAGACGAGGACGCGATCCGCCAGCGCCGAGAGGAAGCTGCTCATGCCGTTCGGTATATCACGATATGACGATTAGTGCGCGCGATCGTCGACCAGCGTGAAGGTGGCCGCGAACACCAGGCCTCCCGGCTGCAACGGGGCCGGCTCCAGTCCCCCGTGCACCAGCGCGATGCCGAGCGTGTCGCCCTGCGGCGCCCCCTCGGCGGGTGGCGGGAGGTGCTGCGCCAGCACGAGGCCGGGCACGTCGTTCCCGACGGCGACGAGGCGCAGGCCGTGGCACTCGGCGCAGCTCGCCATCCGGACGTGCGCGACGGAAGCCAGGCGCCGGGCCCAGGGCTCGGCGATGCCCTCGGCGAGGGTGAGCACCAGCACCGTGCCGGAAACGCGCGCCTCCGGGTCCCACCCCTCGGGCAAGGTCGACCAGTCCCAGCGCAGGACGTCGCCGACCATCGAGTCGATCACGGTCTCGCGACCCAGCTTGACGCGAATCACGCGGCCCTCGACCACGGCGTCGACATGCTCCAACTCGCCGCCCTTCGCCTGGCGCACGTAGGCCAGCGCCGCCTCGATGGCGTCGAGCAGCGCGGCGGCCTCCGACTCGCTGGTGGGCCCCCACTCCTCGGCCTCGAGGCGAGCCACCTGCGCCACGCGACCGCCGGGAAGCGCCAGGCCCAGCCGCTCTGCGTCCTGGGCCGTGGCCTCCGACACGCACTCGCCCTCCCAGACGACGAGCTCCAGGCGGACCGGCATGTCGGTCGCCCCCTCCAGGTCGGCCTCGTAGGCCTCGCGCGAGGCGTAGAGCGCCAAGAGGTCGAAGGTGAGGTCGCGCACCGGCGCGAGCAGTCGACCGGAGAGCCCCGGGCCGTCGAGCTCGAAGACGGCGTCGCTGGGGACGGCGTCGAAGATCTCCAGCGCCTCGATGTCGGTGAGCAGCCGCGACAGCCGGGGCGCGAGACCTTCCGGCAGGCCCGGGCCCGCGAAGGGCTCGAAGTCGGTGTCGAAGTCGGAGTCGTCGAAGGGGGAGTCGTCGTTGTCGGGGTCGTCGTCGTCGAAGTCCTGCCCATCGTCGAGATCCCCCGAGAACCGGTAGTCGTCGACACAGGGCAGGTCGTCCACGCGGCGCACCTCGACGCCGGGTGGCAGGTACTTCGCCAGCGTCTTCGCGTCGGCAGGCGAGAGGACGAGGATGCGCAATGGGCGCGTGGTTCGCTGCGCGATGTCGTCGGCGAGCGCCCGGAAGGCCTGCGTCTTGCTCGATGCCTCGATCTCGCAGGCCAGGAGGAGGTCGTCGTCGACGGCGAGGAGCTCCCAGCGGTTGGGCTCGCTCCCCGGCATCACTTCGAGCTCCCAGACCGGACGGCGCGACCGCGCGCCGCCTGCGACAAGCGTCGGCTTCCAACGTCCCATGTTGACTCCCTAGCGCACGCCGATGGCGAGCACGGTGGTGAAGGCGGGCGACTTGCGGTCGACGTGCACGACGCGACTCGTCACGTTGTGGAAGCCAGCCTCGGTCAACAGCGCGCCGAGGTCGGCGAAGCCGAGGTGCTTGTGCCCGAGGCGGTGCTCCACCCAGGCGTGCGCGTGGGGCGCGAGGTCGAGCACCGCGATCTTGCCGCCGCCGACGAGCGCTTCTCGACACTGGCGGAGCGTGGCCACGGGGTCGTCGACACAGTGCAGGGCCTGCGACAGCAACACGAGATCCACCTCGCGTTCCCGGAGCGGCGGCTCCTCGAGCGTGCCGAGGCGACGTTCGATGCCCGCGGGGAGGCGTTCGAGCGCGGCAGCGTCGCGATCGACGGCGATCACGTGGCGGGCGTACACGGCGAGCAGCGCCGTGAGGCGACCGGTGCCGACGCCGAGGTCGGCGATGCGCATGGGCGGGACGAGCGACAACAACAGCTGGGCCAGCGCCTCCCAGGATCGCCCGGGGAGGTAGTCGCTGCCGAGGCCCTCGGGGGTGGGCGACTCGCGCTCGGCGAGCACCCGCTGCAGGGCGATGGCGTCGCCCTCGGGGAGCGGGGCGTCGGCCACGAGCTTGAGCACGCCCCCCTCGCCCTCGGGGGTGGCCGCCGTGTAGCGCGTGTGGGCGCCGTCGCGACGCGCGGTGACGAGACCGGCGCCCTTGAGCTGCGCGAGGTGCCCAGACACGGTGGACTGGCCTACCCCGGCCACCTCCTGGATCTCGGACACGGCCAGCTCCTCGCGGGTGAGCACGGCGAGAATGCGCAGGCGCGTGGGGTCGCCCAGGACGCGGAACAGCTCGGCTCGGGACATCCGAAGCGCTATATCGCGAAGCGGCGATGCGGCCTAGGGGGCGGAGGCGGCGATCATCTCGTCCCAGGTGGTGTCGGCCACCCAGGGCGCGTTCTGGTAGAGCGGCGGCACGCTGCCGGTGGCGGGCGAGAAGATCGTGAGCCCATTCGCGTTCTTCACGCGCCCGCCCTGGTTGTAGTTGCTGAGGATCAACGGCTCTGACACGGCGAGGGCTGCCTCGATGGCGGCATCGACACTGGCGTCGCTACTGGCGCTGGCCATGCGCGTGAGCAGGTCGACGGCGTCGTGATTCATCGAGCGCGGGCCGTCGAAGCTCTGGGCGTCCTCGGTCGCGACAGCGAGCACCTCGGTGGCGCTCCCGCTCGCGATCACCGCGTCGGCCACGTCGCTGATGGCCGCGGTGAAGGCCGGGATCTGTCCCAGGTCGATGACCGACTGGGTGCTGTCGGGGATCTCGTGGAAGTGAAAGGCGATGCTCTCGCCGAGGTCGGCGGCCGTCATGCCGGGGCTGGCGACGAGATCGCCCATGGCGCCGGTGTAGTCCCAGCCCTGGAGGTCCTCGTAGTCCTGCGAGGCGACCATCACCTCGCCGTGCGGCGCCACCGACCAGGCCACCTCCCACGCCATCATCACGCAGGCGTCGAAGCCGACGAGGTCCACCGGGCGACCGAGCGCGGCGGCGGTGGCGGCATACACCTCGGTCACGTCGCCACCGGCCACGCTCAGCTCGCTACCGGCGTCGTAGTCGTCGGAGATGCCCTTCTTCCCCTCCTCCGGCGCGAACGACCAGCCGGTGCCGTGGTCCCAGAGCACC
>VGRQ01000291.1 GCA_016875315.1 Deltaproteobacteria bacterium
CCAGCGCGTTGATCCGGGCCTTTTTGTCCTTCTTGGCCTCGGCGACCACCTTGGAGATCAAGATGCCGTCGTAGTTGGGCTCCGGGTACATCTGGTGGGCGTACACCTCGTTGCTCCAGTTCCCTTTCCCGCCCGAATGCACATCGTTCTGGAAGTCGAAGTCCCGGTCCACGAGGTCGTCCCATTCCGGGATGAAATACCGAAGTTGGCCCCGGTGCGGCTTGGCGTGCCAGCTAGTCGGGATCGCGATCACGCGATCCACGGTCGCGTTCGCCCGGGCAGGGCCACAAGGCCTCTTCTGGACTTGTGCCCCGTCCAACCACGACAGTAGCCCCGCCGCATCTTGAGGGATGGAGTCCAACGCGAAGTCGGGGCGGATGAGCATCCGCCGCACCAGTTCCCCCTTCAGAGCAACCAACCCGCTCCCGAATCGCTTCGCGTCAGCATTCTCGAGGGGAACCAGGAGGAGGTTGTCGATCGCCGGCAGCTTCTCCGCCATCCTCCCACCGCAGAGCGCAATGGTGCGCCCCCCCAACTTCACGTTGGCGTCCAGGTTGCAAGCCGAGAGGTACCCATCCCCGAGGAGCAGCACCGCGAGGTCGTACGGCCGGGCGAGCACACGGCGAATCCCGGCCGGCACGCCGAGGGCATCAGCCCACGTCCGCAGCTCCTTGGTCTTCATCCCCTGGAACGTCGCCTCGTACGGAGCCAGAAGCCGGATACCCTCCACGAGGCCGTACCCCGCCGAGAGAACATGAAGGTCGAGCGTCCAGGACTCGTCGGTCGACGGGTGCGACTCCCGGAACGACCTGATCCCCCGCATGAGGCGGATGTGCTGCTGACCGGTGTAGATGTCCTCCGCAGGCCGCAAGAGGGCGCGAAGCCCTTCCTCGCGCGCCGCGACGTGCGCATGACCCTGCTGGAAGTCCGCGAGCGTGAGTCCGTCGGCGCTCTCCACCACCTTCTCGCCGGTGCAGGAGGTGATGATGACGATCTTCATGGCGCGTCTTCGGACTCCCAGGACGTCGGGGGTGGCTGCTCGGCCTCCTACCACGCTTAGCCCTCGCACGCGGCCGCCCAGTCCTGGAACTCCCGCGCGTGCCGTGCGACCACGGCAACCAGCTCCGCCGGCACCACGCCCGCTCGCAGCGCCACGTCGTTGAAGGCGAGCCCGAGGAGGTCCGCCACACGTCGCAAGGCGTCCTCTGAAAGCCGCTTCTCTCCCCCTTCGACGCGGCTCAGGTGCGCCGACGAGATCCCGAGGTGGTCCGCCAGCTGCTGCTGGCTGAACGCCCGCCCCGCCCGCTGCTTGCGCAGCCACGGTCCGAAGGCCAGGTCATCCTCGGGGAGTTGCGGCGCCGAAAACGCCAGGCTCTCCTGGATCACTCGTCCATCTTCGGCGGACCACTCGATCTCCGCGTAAGCGGAGTGGTTGTGGATCGACTCCTGGTTCTCCGCGGCGACGCGCAGCCAGCGCACCCCCGGCAACTCGCGCAGCGCGATGACAGAGTCCCGCACGAGGTCCTCCACGAACTTCGGGTTGTCGTACGCCAACTCCGTGACGTACTTCTCGTCCTCTCGCTTCAGCAGCGCGAACAGCGGCGCCGACCCGCATCGCTCTACCGCGGCAACCACGTCCTCGATCCAGACGAAATCGGAGCTCCGAACCTCGACATCGACGAGGCTCCGCTGGTTGTGGGCCCCACGGTCGCTGATTGCCTTCGAGCACGGGCACAGGCTCTTGACCGGCACGCGCACGGCCAGGACGAAGTCCACGTGCGGTCCTCGCTTCGACGCGCGGAAGGTGCATCCGTACTCCATCAGCGACTCGACGCCGCTCACGGGAGCGCGCTTGGAGATGAAGTACGGGAAGGAGAGCTCGATGTGGGCATCGTCCGCCTCCAACCGCCGCTGGATGTCGGTGAGGATCGACGGCATGTTCCGGATGGTCATCTCGCCGCGGCGGGCGTTGAGCACCTCGATGAACCGGCTCATGTGCGTGCCCTTGAACTCGTGCGGCAAGCTGACGTAGAGGTTCACCCGGGCGACGGTGTGCTGGACCTCGTTGTTCCGGTCGAGCACCTGGATTGGGTACGCCAGGTCCTTGATGCCCACCTTGTCGATCGCGAGCGCGCGCTCGTCCCGCTCGCTGGCATGGTCCGGGAGATCCTTGAAGAGCGCGGGCTGAGGCGTGGTCGAGGTCATGGAATCCCCAGAAGCTTGTGGGTCTGCAGCGAGAGCCGCCATCGCGGGTGCGCCCGGCAGTAGGCGACGGTGAGCGCGGTGTTCGCGTCCCGCTCGGGCGAGTCCATCGGTTGAAGAAAGAAGTGGGTGAAGTCGAGGTCGGCGAACACCTCGGGCCCGAACTCGGGCTGGGGGAACACGAGCTTCAGCTCGTTGCCCGTCCGCACGACTAGCTCCGAGCGAGGCTTCGGGCTGACGCAGACCCAGTCGACCCCCGCAGGTACGGGTAGCGTGCCGTTCGTCTCGATCGCGACCTCGAAGCTGCGGGCGTGGCAGGCCTCGATCAGGTCGACATCGAGTTGGAGGAGCGGCTCGCCGCCGGTGAAGACGACGTAGGGCCGACCGCCCTCCGCGCCGCCCCACCTCTCTCGGATGTGCTCAGCGAGGGCAGCGGCGCCCTCGAACCGACCTCCGCCGGGACCGTCGGTGCCGCGGAAGTCGGTGTCGCAGAAACGGCAGGCCGCCGTCGCTCGGTCCTTCTCGAGGCCAGACCATAGGTTGCAGCCTGTGAAGCGACAGAACACGGCCGCGCGGCCAGCGTGCGCGCCTTCGCCCTGAAGCGTGTAGTAGGTCTCCTTGACCGTGTAGGCCACGGACAGCTCAAGCGACCGCGGCGTAGCGAGTCGGGTCAGGCACGCCGGCCTCCTCGAAGCCCTTGCGACGAAGAACGCAGGAGTCGCATCCCCCGCAGGCGAGGCCCGCGGGAGTCGGGGCGTAGCAACTGTGCGTCAGATGGTAGGGCACACCGAGACGCGTGCCGAGTTCGACGATGTCGGCCTTCGTCAGCTCGACGAGCGGGGCATGGACTTTGAACCGCGCCCCCTCGACGCCCGCCTTCACGGCGAGGTTGGCGGTCTCCTGAAACGACCGGATGAACTCGGGGCGGCAGTCGGGGTACCCGCTGTAGTCCACGGCGTTCACGCCGATGAACAGGTCCTCGGCGCCGACGGTCTCGGCCACCCCGAGGGCGTACGAAAGGAAGACGAGGTTTCGGGCGGGGACGTAGGTGATGGGGATGCCCTCGCCCATCTCCGCGGCCGAGCGGTGCTGTGGCACGGCGAGGGACGGGTCCGTAAGGGCCGACCCGCCGATCTCCCGGAAGAGGCCGACGTTGAAGACGAAGTGACGCTTGACGCCGTAGTGCTCGAGGACCCGGCGCGCGGCCTCGAGCTCGACGCGATGACGCTGGTTGTAGTCGAAGGAGAGCGCGGTCACCTCGAAGCCGCGGTCGAGCGCGACGGCGAGGCAAGTAGTGGAATCCAGTCCACCCGAAAGGAGGACGACCGCGGACTTCGGCATGGGGCGCTCCAGGCGAACAAGCTCACTCTACCGCGCCTGCGCCCTGCGGGCAAGTAGCGCTTGTCTGGTTGGACATCTTCTCCGCGCACGCCAACCCGACCCCACGAACGCTGGACGATCCCCGGAGGAACCCCTCCTGGAGCCTACAACGCCGCCTCCCCCCTACACCTCGGCCGCCGCACCGCCTCGTCCGCGACCTCGACGCTCCATTGTCCCCATGCCCCCCACGGCGGGCCGAACGGATCATGGCCCTGATTTTTCGTGCCGCTGCCGCCGCGGCGGTAGTGGAGCACCACCTCGCCAGGGTGCAGATCCACTCGCTCGACGCACTGGCCGGGCACGCCGACCGCCGAGTCCACCACCCCCGGATCACCTTGGCTGCCCCCGCCGCGATCTGTTCAGGCGCCCCCTGGCAGCAGGGAGCCCTGGTGGGCCGGTGAGAATGAGTTTTGGCGGCACCGGACCATTCAGCAGCTTAGAGGAGGTCCTGGGAGGATGACCTATGTCTCGTAGACCTCTACCCTATTCCTTCCCCGCGGGGGTCCTCGCGTTGGCCCTCCTCGCGCTCCCGGCGTCCGCGAGCGCCGAGCCCGCCGACGTGCAGCGCCTGCGCGAACTTGCCTCGCTGGTGGAGGTCCAGAGCGCCGCATCCAGTCCATCCGCCAGCAAGATGACCCGTTACTTCATGGCGGAGTTGCTCACGCGCACGAAGGAGATCGCCGCCCAGAACGGGCTGCCCGCCAGCATCGGGCTCGACGGCGGGGGCTTCGCAAAGCAACTGAAGGCGCGCATCGAGGGCCCGGTGCAAAAGGCGCTCGCGATGCCGCGCGCGGAGCGCAGGACCGAGCTGTACAAGCTCCTCGCCGACATCACGCAGCAGGAGGAGGCGCACAACCAACTCGCTTTGTGGCTCAACACCGACCCCATGTCCACGTACGCCAAGGGGGCGACCGCCGCGGCGGAGGCCGAGCGTGTCGCTGCGCTCGAGGCGGAGCGGACCAGGGACGCCGAGGCGCGTGGTGACCGTCCGCTGACCACCGCCGAGCGGATCGCGGAGGCGCGCCTGCAGGTGCTCGAGTCCGCCCGCGCCGACCAGGCGGTCCTGGCTGAGCGGCTCAACGAGCGATTCCGTCGGACGCTATCGGTCGCACAGGCCGATGGCGACCTGCGGCTGCTCCCCCACGAGGCCGTGCTGGTCGATGATCGCGGCGGACCGGGCACCAGGAACGGGATCGCCGACGCGGGCGAGTGGGTGACCGTCAGCCTGCCCATCGTCAACGCCGGTCGTACGCCGTGGTTCAGCTCCTCGGCGTATGTGCGCACCGACAGTGACTGCCTCTGGACGGGCGCCTCCTCGGAGCTGGAACTCCCCGAGCTCGCCGCGGGCGGCAAGGCATCCGTCGATCTCCGTTTCTACCTGTCGGAGCAGTGCGCGGACCGCACCCGCGTCTCCTTCAACGTCGAGGTGCGGGACACGCAGCGTACGGTGTCGCGTCCGTTGAACCTCGGGTTCGGCGTGCTGGTCAGCAACGTCGGGCTGGGCAACCTGCGTGACACGCGCATCGACCGTGACGAGCCCGGGTTCAGCGAGGTCTCCTCGGGCGCGAACATGCTCGCGCCGAACGACGAGCTCGAGGTCTCCGCGGGCTTCGTCACGGGCCGTCCCGGCGCGCTTCAGGCGCTCCAGGCGTGGGGGTGGTCGGCCGACGTCCGGCCCGCGCTGCAGAAGCGCACGTTCACGCTCGGCACGCCGATGTTGCCGGCTTCCAGTTCGGTGGGCTCGGCCTTCGACCCTCACGACGACGTGGATGTACGCGTCGTGGATGAGAAGGCCCTCGAGCGCGCGACGGACCAGACCGCAAAGAAGCGCGGTTGGGACTCCGCCGCCGATGCCGGAGGCGTGGCCGTCGTCGAGACCGTGGTGTCGTACGCGGGGCCGGAGGGTGAGTGGGCCCCCGCCGCCAAGGCCCGTGTTCAGCCGACGGCGCCGCCCGCCCCGTCGGCGGACGCGACCTTGTCGCTGCTCAAGAAGTTCGTCTCCGTGGAGGCGCGCGAAGTGGCGCCGGAGGCCGGTGCGTTGGCCAGCGCGACGAGCACGTTTGACGCGCGCATCGACGAGGAGGCGTTCCGCCTGGCCTGGAGCCGAGCCACGGCGGTGCCTGAGCCCGACGCGCCGGACCCCAGCGATCCGAAGATCGAGGTATCGACGCCGGCCTTCAGCGTTCCCGTCGCATACACCTTCCGCCATTACCTGTGGTTTGGCGTGCCGTGGGAACCGCAACTGGAGTCCGAGCCCGAGCCCGAGCCCTGGCTCGAGCCCGAGTCCGAGCCCGAGTCCGAGTCCGAGTCCGAGCCCGAGTCCGAGCCCGAGTCCGAGCCCGAGGTCCAGAAGCCGGCGGCCAAGCCTGCGCGCGAGTTGTACCCGATGATGGTAGCCGCCGGCCTGGAACTCGGCGGATCGGCGGTTGAGGGCGACGCGACGCTCGGCATCCAGGCCGCCGCAGCGTCTATCGTCGAGCCGTACCTGTTCGGCGAGTTCGCCTACGGCAAGCGTGCGCGCTACCACCTGCGCGGCGCGTACTCCCTCGGCGCGGACTCCGCGCTTGCCGATGCAGACCACTCTGCGGCGGCCGGGTACGCCGGTCTCGGAGGCGGCTACGCAGTTCCGCTCGGCGCCTTCGAAGTGGAGCCGCTCGGGCTCGTCGGTGTGCGCCTCGTGAACATCGAGGGGGAGTTCACGGAAGGGGCCGGAGCGGTCGGCCTGCTGAGCATCTTCGTCGAGCCGGGCCTGACGGTGCGCTGGTACCTCAAGCCGCGAGTCAGCTTGTTCTGGGCGATCGACTACCGGCTCGAGGTGGGGCACGCGATGGGTGGCGGGCTCACGTCGCGCATCCTGGACAACTCCGGCGTGAAGCTGCTGCTCGGCGGCGGCACGCACTTCTGATCCGGAGGGGGGCGGGCCGGCCTCGGGCGCGCGGTGCGGCGCCG
>VGRQ01000292.1 GCA_016875315.1 Deltaproteobacteria bacterium
CACACTTTGGGCTAGCAGCGAGACCCCGGCGAGGAACATGCCCACGGCAATGACGAAGCCGCCGGGCAGGAACACGCGCCGAGTCAGCTCAACCGTGCGTTCCACCCCCAGTATCTTCCGCCAGAGGAACGCCTTGGGCGAGGTTTCCACGTAGGCCCGGAGTCGCGCGGGATCGCGCAACAGGCTCACCACGAACAGGAAATGCACGACAGAGAACACCACGAGGAAGGCCGCGAGCAACATCGACGCGTCCTATCCCGCCCCCCCTCACCTCACCCGCGTGTTCCCCGGCAGCGCGCTCTCGCGGAGGCTGTAGGACAGCGCCTGGCCGAGCTCCATCGTGAGCTCCCAGCGCACGGAGCCGTCGGCGTCGTAGTCGGTCATCACGCCCGAGGAGGTCCAGGTCACTCGCACGCCGTCGTCGGGGAGGAGGTCGACATCGCCGAGCACGTACACCCACAGCGGCGGATCGTGGTAGATCTTGCGCGTGGCGGTCGCGACACCCGTCGAATCGTCGAGCTCCAACTGCAACACGCGCGAGCCGGTGTCGGAGGTCGTGGCCTGGTTGTCGAACACCAGGATGCCGTCGTCGAGCAGCTCGAACTGGTGCTCCTCGAAGAAGGCGTCGTCGTCACTCGCGAAGCGGTAGTCCGAGGCCGGGCCGCCCACCTGCCTGCCGATAGCGCCGGTAGCCGCGTCGATGTCGACGATGGCGTTGAGGCCGCGCAGGCCCACGGTGAACGTGCTCCCGTCGGCGCTGAGATCGATGGCGTTGGCGTGGGTCCAGTAGCCGGTGGCCGCGTCGAAAGTCTCGTCGGTGGGCTCGAAATCGTCCCAGGCCGACCAGAGCGTGGTGGCGTTTCCGGCACCATCCACGAGGGCGAGCGCGTTGCCGGTCACGTCGTGGCGCTCGCCGTCGCCCTCGATGGTGCGCTTGTCGTAGACCAGCGCGCCGAGCGTGCCGTCGTCCAGCTCGACGAAGTCGTGGGTGTAGTTGCGCACGCCGAGCGCCATCGCCTGTTGCCCGAGCCACGTCGTGGCGAAGATGTTCGGGCTCGGATCTCGTCCGCCCGTGGCGGTGATCGCCCACACCACGCCGGACCCATCGCGACGTGGACGTGCGCGAACGGCGTTGAACTCCGGATCGTAGGGCGCGTACCACACCGGGCGAGCCTGCTCGTCGAGCACCAACAGGTAGTGCACCGCGCCCACGGTGTTGACGTACACGTAGCCCTCCCAGCTCGCCTCGCCGCTGGTGGTCCACTGGGGGAAGTCGTTGGGAAGGTCGCCGGTGGTGAATTCCGTCCCGCTGGTGGCTGCACCTGACTCGGTCGCGACCGTGGCGGTGTACTCCGTTCCCGGCAAGAGCCCCAGGATCGTCGCCTCGTGCAGCCCTCCAGGCTCTTGCCAGTCGGTAACCAGCCACGCGCCTTCGGCGTCAGCCACCTCGACGCGCGTGTACTCGCCGCTCTCGTCCGTCCACTTCGATGTCGCGACAGTAACAACATCGGTCGATACAGAAATCTTGGGACCCGGACCCAGCGCCTCGTCCCCGGGCGTGCAGGCGAGCAGAGCGAGCATCATCGGGGCCCGACACTAACAGCCAGATCTCGGACCCTCTGCCAGGAAATCACACTACAGGAGTCCCGGCAGCACCGCGCGGCGCTCGGGCGGGTAGTCGGCGAACTGGGCGCGATACCACCGGTGGTGCGCCAGCGCGCGGGGCAGGAGGTTCGCCACGGTGAAGGCGAAGAACGCGAGGCCGGGCAACGACCAGGTCATCACCGCCCAGCCCAGCCACTCCATCATCTCGCCGAGGTAGTTCGGGCAACTCACCCATCGATACAGGCCACCACGCGGGATCTTGTAGCGGGACTCGCCCGGCTTCCGGAGCGCCAGCAGCACGGCGTCGGCATGGTGGTTCACTGCGAGCCCGGCCGCGAAGATCGCCAGCCCCGCGCCGAAGCGAGGATCGAGCAGCCAGCTCGCGGGGTAGTCGCCGAGGTTCGCCACCCACGCCGCGTTGATGTAGGCGTTGACGACGTTGAACCCGAGCCCCGAGAGCGCGATGACCAGCGGCATGGGACGGCCGCCTCGCAGTCGGAATGGGAAGACGAAGGTGCGGTAGACGTAGTGGGCCTGCCAGGCCACGAGCAGGACCAGCGGCGCGACGTCGCCGGCGTTCGCCCCGGTGACGAACACGCCGGCGAAGGCCAGCACGGCCGGCGACTCCATCAGGATCCAGCCGGCACGAGGCCCGATCATCGGCCCCCAGCCCGCGCGGGCGTGGCGGCCGTAGGGCGCAGCGACGAGCAGCAGGTACAGCAAGGTGGGAAGCGCGCAGATGAGCACGCCCCAGGTGGCGTAGCCGTGGATCTCGCTCACAGGCGCCCGGTGGCGGCGAACCAGTCGAGGGTGTCGGCGATGGTGGACTCGAGCGACCGGGGCGCGTGGCCGAGTTCCCGTGCGGCCTTGCCCCAGTCGACGTGGCGACTACCGTGGAACAAGGCGTGGAGTCCCTCGGTGGTGAACAGGGGCTCTTGCCCGAGGAGGCGCTGTGCCCAGGTGGCGGCGGGGGCGCTGGCAGAGGCCATCCACCGGGGGACGGCGCCGAGCGGGGCGCGCGATCCCCGGTGTCGCGCCACGATACCTGCCACCTCCCCCACCGAGGCCCAGCGACCGCCCAGCAGGTAGCCCTCCCCGGTGCGCCCATGCTCCATCGCCGCGATGCAACTCGTGGCCACGTCGCGCGCGTCGACCCAGTCGAAACCGCCGTCGACCACGGCGGGGATGAGCCCCCGCGCCATGCCGAGGAGCGACTGCCCGAAGCGGGAAGGGCCGAAGTCGCAGGGGCCCACCACGCCGCTCGGGTTCACGATCACCGCGTCGAGACCCGCGCCTACCTCCGCACGCACCTCGGCCTCGCCCGCGGCCTTCGAGCGGTCGTAGGACGGCGCCCCGGCGCCCGGGCGGGGCGAGTCCTCGCGGACCGGGCTCGCCGGATCGTGATGGAAGGCGTGGACGCTCGACACGTGTACGTGGCGACGCACCCCCGCGAGCCGCGCCGCCCGCGCCGCCCGCCGGGCGCCCTCGACGTTGGCCCGCTCCACCGCGCCCCCTTGGCTGCCGGTGATCGAGATCATCGCGGCGAGGTGGTACACGCCGTCCATGCCCTCGAAGGCGGCGCTTAGCGAGGACTCGTCGGCAAGATCACCTGGCACACGCTCGACGTCGAGGCCATCAAGCGCCCGCGCGTCACGATGGACCACCGCACGCACTTGGTCCCCGCGCACCAGGAGCGCCCGAACGAGGTTGGCCCCGACGTGGCCGCTCGCGCCGGTGACCGCGACCTTCACCAGACCCAGAGCGCCACGTCGACCCAGCCGTGGCTCGTGTCGGCACCGGCGCCCCGATCCGTGCCGTAGCGCTCCACGCTCCGCGCCAGCTTCCGCTCCTCTTCCTCGCGCCGGGCGCGACGCTCCACGCCGCCGGCCTGCAAGAAGGCCTGGACCCGCTCGATCTCGCCCCGGTCGGCCCAGACGCCGTGCGCGCCGCAGTAATCGAGCACCACCCCCGAGAATCGCTCGTACTGGCGGCGCGTCATCAGCTGGCGGCAGCGCGGGCAGGGCAGGTACTTCACCGCCGTTTCCACGAAGGGCGAGGCCGCAGTCTCGCTGGCCGCCGCTGGACGCGCTGCCACCGCCTCGAGCTCACCGCGGTCGAGCCAGGTGCCGCCGCAGCCGGCGCAGGCATCGACGGTGGTGCCGCCGAGGTCGGCCGCGGCGAGGGGGCGCTTGCACCGGGGGCACTCGAGGACCATGCGCCGCGATTAACCGCCGACCGTGTAGAGTTGCAGCAACGCGGTGCCGCCGGCGTCTTCAACGGAGAAGGTGTGCGCCGATTCCTCCGGGTCGTAGCCAGGGAACTCGCCGGGAAGCCTGTCGTCGAGCAGCTCGATGCCGTCGCAGAGCGCGATCCACACGTTGAGCACCTCGTCCTCGGCCCCGTCGAGCCACATGTGCGGCCACTCGTAGTCGGGGAACCGCGGACCATCTTCGAAGTAGAAGCAGGCGGCGCTGCCCGGGATGACGGTCACCACGGGGCTGTCCGACCCGCTCACGACGTGGCCACCGATCCGCAGCTCGAAGGCACCGTCGCCGGCGTGCGCGTACTCGCCGCGGTCGGCGCCGGTGGCGCTGTCGTCGGCCCGGGCGGCGTTGTAGGTGAAGCTGCCGCTCACCTCGCTCTCGCGGTCGGCGTCGCCGAGACCGAGCGGGCTCGCGGCGATGGTGGCGATCCAGCCGGTGAACGAGACCGTCACCGGCCGCTCGGCAGGCTCGTCGCCGCTGTCGCCGCTGTCGCCGCTGTCGCCCGTGTCTGCGCTGGTCGCGACGGTGTCGGGCAACTGGCTGTCGCGGGCGGCGCAGGCAATGAACGCGAGGAGCATCGCTCCGCAGGGTAACGAGGAAACCGGGCCGCGAGTCTCCCGCGCGGCGAGCTACGGTTCGCCGATGAAGATGGCCGAGGCCGCCCTGCTGCCGGTCGCGCTGCTCGGCCTCGCCAGCGCCGGCGTGGCAGCAGCGCACGAGCCGCACGCGATCACCCCGGTGCTGATGCCCCCGGCTGCGCTCGACGACTCGGCGCCGTGGTTCGCCATCGTCGATGCCCGCCCGGCGGCGCTGGCGCGGAGCGACGACGGCGGCCGAGGCTGGCGCCTGTTGTCCATCCCCCCGGCAGGCGACGTCATCGTGACCGCTGCACGCGCCGACAGCGGCCGCCTCTACGTGGTCTCCCAGCGTTACCTCTGGTGGACCGACGACGAGATCGACTGGGAGCGCGTCGCGCTACCCGGGACCATCGCGAGTCTCGTCGCCGCCGGTGACGAGCTCTTCCTCGGCGGGGAGTCGGGTATCTACGACCTCGAAAGCGGCGAGATCTTGGGTCCGGTCCTCGCGGCCAGCGTCGCGGAGCTGGCGAGCGGACCGCGCCCCGCCGCCCGGTTCGCCGACGGCCGGGTGGCTCGCCTCGAGGCCGAGGGCTGGGTGGTGTTCGACGCGCCGGAGGGGGCGTCGGCGGTCGTCGACGACGGCCAGCACACCTTCGTCGGCACGCGCGACGGCGGGAGCTGGCGTCGCGACGACGGCGGCGCCTGGGTGGCCTGCGGTCCCTTCCCGATCGAGGCAGGACCACACCCCGACGTCGTCGCGCTCGCCACCGACGGCACCATGCTGGCACTCGCCACGGGCGAGTACGCGGCCTTCGTGTCGACCGACCGGTGCGACACCTGGTTCGACCAGTCCGCGCCGCTCACGATGCGCTACGGCAGCGACGGCTCGGCCATCGAAGACCCCGACGCCGCCGTGCGGAGCCTCCACGTGAGCGGCGATCGGCTGGCGTGGAGTGGCTTCTACGGCGCCTGGTTCCTGGGCAGCGCCGGGGCGGAGTGGCAGCAGGCCCACGTGCTGGGTGCCGACTACACCCGCGGGGGCGCGTGGCTCCCCGGCACGCCGCCGGCCGGGCTGGTGCTCGGCTTCTACGCGGCGGGCCCCTCGCGCACCGACGATGGTGGCGCCACCTGGGTGGATGGCAACGCCGGGCTGTTCGAGGCCAACGTGCAGGAGGTGGTCGCGGACCGCCTCACCGGCGCCCTCCTCTCCGTGGTCGGGCACGAGAACTGGGCCAGCGCCGACGGGGGCGCCAGTTGGACCGCCCTCCCCGCCGAGCTCGCCATGGAGTCGTTCGTCGCCTTCGACCCCGTCACGCCGGGCCGGGCGCTGGCGGCCGGCACCGGGAACGGAGGCTGGGAGAGCCTCGACGGCGGCCGCACCTGGTCGGCGATGACCCTCGGCGGGTCGGGGGGCGCGCTGCGCGCCCACGCGGCGGTCGGCGGGCACTTCGAGTGCATCGGCACGGCGGCGCCTAGTTCACTACAGTGTCGCGACACACTCGACACTGAATGGCGGGACGCCATCGACCTCGGCGGCGCCGAGACCGTGCGGCTGGCCGCCAACGACCGCGTGGCCCTGGCGTCGATCGACTCCACGCTCGTCCGGGTGGAAGACACCGCCGTGGCCGCCACCGCCGTGCTCGACCTCGACGCCGATCGCTTCGCCCTCCTCGCCAGCGCCGACGACGGCGCGCTGCTCGCCGCCACCCACGCGGGCGACCTCTGGGTGTCGCACGACGATGGCGAGGCCTGGACCTGTCACCCCGGCGCCATCCCCGCGCCCGCGAAGGTGCTCCTGCCCGTTCCCGGGGCCGACGCCGGGCTGGAAGTGGCCTTGCCCACGCTCGGCGGGGTGTACCTCTGGCGCGAGGCGACTGGGGAGATCAGCCTGCTCGCGCCGGTGGAGCGCATCGACCTCTCGGCTCCTTTCTGGGCGCTCGCCCGGTGCGGCGCCCCGGTCGGCCTGGCCGGGGCCCACATGGGCGGCATCCAGCCCCTCGACGAGGGATGCCTCGCGACCGTGCAGATCCGCGGCGAGCAGCTCGTCCTCCGCGGCACGTCGGATGGGACG
>VGRQ01000293.1 GCA_016875315.1 Deltaproteobacteria bacterium
ACCTCCGCCGGGCGGGGCAAGGACGGCGGGGGTGGCGGCGTGGCGGGGCGGCTGAACGAGGGTGGCGCGGGCGCCGCCACCGGCGAGGGCAACGCCTCCAGCGTGGAATTCGGTTCCCGGGCCGGCGGGGTGGACCGCAGGGGCCTCGGCGAGGAGAGGTCTTCCGCCGGGCTGTAGCCGCCGCTGCGGGCGGCGGGGCTCGCCTTGGGACTCGGCGCGGCGAAGGCGTCGTCGTCGTCGTCTTCCTCGGCGAGCATCTGCGCGATCTTCTCGCGGCTCCAGAAGGAGGTGCTCTCGCCCTTGCTCGACGGCGCCTGCCGCACCGCCCCCTTGGCCATCGGCGCGCCCAGCGCGCTCGGCCCTTCCAGGATCTCGACGTTGCTCGGCATCGGCCGCATCGCGGGCGCTTCCACCGGCCCGGGCGCCGCGCGCATGCCGGTGTTGACCGACCACTCGGGCAGGCCGTCGCCGGGGATCTCCGCCGCCACCGAGAGCAACACGTTCGCCGCGTCGAGGGCCACCGGGCGCTCGTCGGCGTGCCAGGCCATGATCTTGCAGAGGAAGGTGCGCACGTCTTGCACCCAGCGCTTGCCCTGCACGGCGCGGAAGTCCAGCGCCAGCACCCGGTTGATCACCTCGTCGTCGTGGCCTTCCTCGTCGGCCGGCAACTCCCCGATGCCGTCGTCGGCGAGCATGGAGTGCAACACGATGCCGAGGCCGTAGATGTCCACCGCGTGGGCATCCACCCGTCCCTCGGGTGCGCTCGACCGCCCCCGGGGCTGACCGAAGCCGTCGAGGCTCACGTCGCCGTTGGTGGCCACCCGCACCATCGCGGGGCGAAGGTCGCCATGCACCACCTGGTCCATCTCGGCGATGCACAGGATATCGGCGAGCGCCGCCCCGAGTTCGAGCGCGGCCTTCAGCGGCGGGCGCCCCTCGCGGAGCAACTCCTCCAGCGTTCGCCCGGGAGAAGTGCCCTCGGCGGCAAGGACTTGTCCCTGCTCGCCGGCCTCGCGGGTGTAGTGGTAGGCGCTCACGCGCGGGGAACTATCCCGGCGTTCCGTCGAGAGCCCCCCGCAGCAACCGCTGCGCCAGCCCCGGCTCCGCCTTGCGCCCGGTGGCTGCCATGAGCTTGCCCATGAAGAAGCCGAACAGCCCCTTGTTGCCCGCTCGGTACTTGGCGAGCTCCGCAGGGTGGGCGGCAAGCACGCTGGCGACGGCCTCGGCGAGCTTGCGCTCGTCGCTCACCTGCCCCAGCCCGAGTCGCGACACGATCTCGGCGGGGTCGCCCCCCTCCGCCGCGATCACCTCGATCACCCGCTTGGCGCCGTCGCGGTTGATGGTCCCGGCGTCGACCAGCGCCTGCACCGCCGACAGGCCGGCACCGCTGATCTGTCCCGGGTCTTCCCGGCGCAGCACCTCGCTCGTCACCCAGTTGGCCATCGCCTTGGGTGCGCCGCCCGCCGCCACGGCGTCCATGAAGATCGCGGCGGCCTCGGGGTTGCCGAGGATCACCGTCACGTCGTAGGTAGAAAGGCCGTAGTTCTCCACCCAGTCGGTCACGCGGCGCTCGTCCTCCTGGGCGAGAAACCGGTCCATCGGGAGGCCGGGCAGCGTTGCGCGTTGTCCCTCGATTTCCCCGGCCTCGAGCACCAGCGGGCCGAGGTCGGGGTCGGGAAAGTACCGGTAGTCGGCGGAGCCTTCTTTCTTGCGGAGGGTGACCGTGCCCTTGCCGGCCCAGGTTCGCGTCTCCTGGTCGACCGTCCCGCCGGCATGCAGCACCGCGACTTGCCGCTCGATCTCGAAGCGGATGGCCTTCGCCACGAAGCGGAAGCTGTTGACGTTCTTCACCTCCACCTTGGTGCCCCAGGGCTCCCCGGGACGGTGCACCGACACGTTGGCGTCGCAGCGGAAGTGGCCCTTCTCCATGTCGCCGGTGCAGATGCCGCTCTCCACCAGCACCCGGTGGAGCGTGCGCAGGTAGGCCTCGGCTTGCTCGGCGCTGCGCATGTCGGCCTCGCTCACGATCTCGATGAGCGGCACGCCGGCGCGGTTCCAGTCCACGGTGCTGCCGCCCTCGGCGTGTGTCATCTTCCCGGCGTCTTCCTCGAGGTGGATGCGGGTGATGCCGAAGCGCTGGCCGAGGGCGTGGATGGCGCCGCCGGTGGCGAGCGGGCGGTCGAACTGGGAGATCTGGTAGCCCTTGGGCAGGTCGGGGTAGAAGTAGTGTTTCCGGGCGAACACGCTGGTGTCGTGGAGGGTGCATCCCGTGGCGAGCGCGGCGCGCAGGCCGAGCTTCACCGCCTGGTCGTTGAGCACCGGCAGCGTGCCCGGGTGGGCGAGGCAGGTGGGGCACACGGCGCTGTTGGGCGGGGCGTCGTTCACCACGGGGCAGGCGCAGAACATCTTGCTGGCGGTGCGCAGCTGCGCGTGGCATTCGAGCCCGATGATCGCTTCGTAGCCGTCGTGGAGCATGGCGGGCGCCTATTCTCGGTTAGCGGCGCGGTCACCATGGCCACCGTCCAGAACGCCCGAGGCACTCGCGACCTGCTCCCCGCCCAGATGCACGGCCGGCTCCACGTGATCGGCGTCATCCGCGAGGTCTTCGCCTCGTTTGGCTTCGAACCCCTGGAAACGCCGGCCTTCGAGCGCATCGAAACCCTGATGGGCAAGTACGGCGAGGAAGGCGAGAAGCTCATCTTCCGCATCCTCGAGCGCGGCGAGGGCGGTCGCGAGGGCAAGGCCGATCTCGCCCTGCGCTACGACCTCACCGTGCCGCTCGCCCGGGTGATCGCCCAGAACCCCGCGATCCCGATGCCCTTCAAGCGTTACCAGGTGCAGCCGGTGTGGCGGGCGGATCGGCCGCAGAAGGGCCGCTTCCGCGAGTTCTACCAGTGCGACGCCGACATCGTCGGCATCGACTCGCGGCTGGCCGACGCGGAGTGCCTCGCCGTGGCTCACGAGGCCCTGTCGCGACTTGGCTTCGCGGACTTCCAGGTGCGGGTGAACCACCGCAAGCTGCTCAGCGCCATCTGCGCGGCGGCCGGCGCCGCCGACCGCGAGGCGGAGGTGCTGGTGGCGATCGACAAGCTCGACAAGATCGGCCGCGACGGGGTGAGCAAGGAGCTGGCCGAGCGGGCCTTCGCGCCCGAGGTGATCGACCGCCTGTGGACGATCCTCGCCCAGCCGGCCGACCTCGACGCGGTGGAGGCGGCGGTCGGCGCGGGGGCAGGCGCCCCGGCGGCCGAGCTGCGAGAGTTGTTCGCGCACGTGGCCAACCTCGTCCCCGGCTCCCCTCGCATCGTCTTCGACGCTACCCTCGCCCGCGGCCTCGGCTACTACACCGGCCCCGTGTTCGAGGCGGTGATCCTCGAGGGCGGCGTGGGCTCGGTGTCGGGTGGAGGTCGCTACGACGGGCTGGTGGGCATGTTCTCCGGGCGGCAGGTGCCGGCCGTGGGCGTGTCGCTGGGCCTGGAGCGCCTGCTCGTGGTCCTCGAAGAACGCGGCATGTTGCCCACCGGTGGCACCCGCACCCGGGTGCTCGTCACTCGTTTCTCGCCGGACACCGACGCGGCGGCGCTCCGCGTGGCGTCTCGGCTTCGCGCCGAGGGCATCGAGACGGAAACCTGGCTGGGTGCGCCCGGGGGGCTCGGCAAGCAGTTCAAGTACGCGGCCGGCCGCGGCATCCCGCTGGCGGTGGTGGTGGGGCCCGAGGAGCTGGAGGCGGGGGCGGTGTCGCTGAAAGACCTGCGCAGCGGCCACCAGAGCCGCGTGGCCAGCGAGCTTCTCCACGGGACGATCTGCGCCGCGCTGGACTGCAAGGGTGCGTAGCGTGTTTCGCGACGACGCCCTCTCCGGCAAGGTGGCGCTCGTCACCGGCGGCGGCACCGGCATCGGCGCCGCCATCGCCCGGATGCTGGGACAGATGGGCGCCACCGTGGTGATCGCCTCGCGCAAGGCGAGCAACATCGAGCCGGCCGCCGCGGGGCTCTCTCGACAGGTGGGCCGTCCCGTGCAGGGCATGGCCTGCGACATTCGCGACCGCGCCGCCGTCGACGCGTGTGTCAACAACGTGGTGAGCGCCCACGGCCGCGTCGACATCCTCGTCAACAATGGCGGGGGACAGTTCCTCTCCCCGGCGGAGGTCATCACCCCCCGGGGCTGGGACGCGGTGGTGGCCACCAACCTCACCGGCCAGTGGAACATGACGCAGGCGGTGGCCAACGCCTGGATGCTGGCCAACGGCGGTGCCATCGTCAACATCACCATGCTCACCGCGCGCGGATTCCCGGGGATGGCGCACTCTGTCGCCGCGCGGGCCGGCGTGGAGGCGATGAGCCGGACGCTGGCGGTGGAGTGGGCGAGCCGCGGCGTCCGGATCAACAGCGTGGAGCCGGGGCTCGTCAACAGCTCGGGCTTCCGCCGTTACCCCGAGGGGGCCTTCGACCTGCGCGAGCTGCAGCGCCGTGTTCCCATGAAGCGCATGGCCAGCGTCGAGGAGATCGCCGGCACCGTGTGTTTCCTCGTGTCGCCCCTCGGGGCCTACATCACCGGGCAGACCATCGTGGTCGACGGTGGGCATTCGCTGTGGGGCGACAACTGGATCATCCCCGACCCGGAGCCCCTGCCGGAGGTGGTGATCCCGCGGGAGGAGTGGGAGGAGTAGGGGGATTCAGACGTCGCCGCAACCGTAGTTGGTGAACATGCCAAAGCAATCGTTAATCCCTGGAAATCCCTGCTCACAGCTGCGTCGTGGTGCCGTGAGAAAGAGAATGCACTTCTCGGCGGCACAGGGGTCGAAGTCTTCGTAGATACATGTCTTTGGCAGCTTTGGTGTCGCATCGCTTTCCCACGACTCGATGCACGAGTCCGCCGAACTACCCCCCTCGCTGCATCGGGCGTTGTACTCGCAGGCGGCGACTCGGTAGGCCTCCTCGGCTCCTTCGGGCGTGACATCGTGACAGGAATCCGCACTGTCGGTCGCGCCGGGATGTGTGGCGCACGCGGTCACGGCGGCAAGCAGAGTCACTCGCAGCACCGGCCTCATCGCGGCCCCTCTCGATCGGAACCCGCGGGGTCACAGCAACACTGCTCCGGTTCGCCCAGGTTCTGGCAGCCGCGGATGGCGGAGCAATCGCGGTCAATCGCCGCCACAGGCGCTGACATTGTGCCCATGGCGCGCGCGATGCAGTCCCCCACCTCGCTGTCGGCACACCAGAATGACGAACAGTGCGTGTAGCTGCTTCCGGGAATGCCCATGTCGTGCACATGGCAGAAGTTGAGGGGCGAGCCGGATTCCACTCCGCTCGTTGCCTCGAACCCGTTTCGCGTGCAACTCGGATTTCGCTCCGTCGCGCCCTCGCTCGGGACGCACTCAGCTCCGGTGGGGAGGCCGAGGTGCGCGATGACCCGGCACGTGAAGGGCGCCAGCGCCGCCTCCATGAAATAGAACTTGCCGGGAGCGGACGAGACGTCGAGGTCGTCGTAGCTGCAATGCCCGTGGGCGTTCCACGAGTGCCCCATCTCGTGCGCGTGTAGGCGCGCAAGAGCGAGAACCCGCCGGAGCACGCTGCGGCCCAGGGCCCACGCTGGCCGGAGGTGCGTCTCCACGCGCTGCCAGCATTCCTCTAGCGTCGCGGCTTCTAGGCAGTACTCCACGGCCAACCACGCGTAGAACATCAAGACGTCGCACCAACGCCCATACCCCGCGAGGGTGCGCGCGTGGTGAATGATGTGGTCGTATTCCTGAGAGTCCAGGCTCCAAGTGAGTGCACGCTTCGCAATCATGCGCTCCGTGTAGCGGAGGTAGTGAACACCATCGCTCGCCGTGGTCCACTCGAGTTCGAACTCGTTTTCGTCACCCGTCTCGGGAATCGAAGAGCCGGTGTCGTCATCCAGCAGGAGGTCTGTGTTGCACGCGCCCAGATCCGGAAATGTATTGGTGTAGTCTGGGTCTTCCGAGACCGCATGCACCCAGTGCCACCACGGTTGACCGGCGTGGCCTCGCTCGTCGTGGTGTCGCGAGTGCGACGCCGCCTCCGGCGCGGTGAGGAACTCGCGAATCGCTTGACCAAAACCATCACCCTCGTGCGACCCGGTGGCCCGGTCGCGGATCCACGGGGAGTAGGTGCGAAGCATCGAGAATGTGTACGCTAGCATGGCATAGGGCGCACCGCCGTAATCGCGGAAGAACAAGTACTGGTCCGGATCGGGGTCGATGTTCCAGCAGCCGATCAGATACCCCCACCACGACTCCGTGCCGTTCGTTCCCGTGATCCCCGCGCCGCGCGCGTCGGAGAGAAAATCAGCCCAGAGCACCTGGAGAGTGTCCTCCCATGAGAGCACATCGGACGAGCCGGAGAGAAGCGCGGCCGTGCGCTCGGCGGCGAAGTCGGCAGGCACCGAGACGACCGCGCTGCCGTGCGTGATCCCTACCGAGATTTCGAGTCGCGACGGCGAGCTGGTCGCCGAGGTCAGGCTGGGG
>VGRQ01000294.1 GCA_016875315.1 Deltaproteobacteria bacterium
TCGCTTCGGCTTCCAGCGGGTGTTGAGCCGGGTGCCGGTGCCGGTGGAGGAGCTCGCGCTAGAGCACGCGCGGCGCGGGGCCGTCGCCCGGGCCTGGAGCGGCGTGCAGCACGTCGTTGGCGGCTGGCTCGGTCGCGTGGGCGTGGGACCGGTCGCGCCTGCGCCCGTGGTATGGACCCTGCCCGACGCCGAGGGACGACCCATCGTCGCGCTGGTGAACGCCACCTTCGACGTCGAGCGGCCGCCCCCTGGGCGAATCGCGATCGTGCTGCTCCCGCCGCCGTTCGCGCGGCGCAAGGAGATCCTCGGGCCAGTGGCCCTGGCGATCGTGGAGACCTTCCGCGCTGCTGGCGAGCACGCGCTGGTGGTGCGCTACGATGGGATCAACCACCTGGGCGAGTCGTGGAAGGACGAGGCGTCGTCGAGTCCCGACAGCGCCATGCTCCACTGGACGCTCACCCAGACGGTGCGCGACCTGTCCACCGTGCACCAGGGCGTGCGGGCAAAGCTCGGGGCCCGGGCCACGCCCACGGCGATCGTCTCCTTCTCCATGTCGGCCGTCGCGACGCGGCGTTACCTCGCCGAGGGGGCGCCTGGGGTTGACTACTGGATCGCCCCGATGGGCGCGCCCGATCCGCGCGACATCATAAGGAACAGCTCGGGCGGCATCGACTGGGTCGGCGACCGCGCGCGGGGGCGGCAGCTAGGCGTCAACCTCATCCAGGGTCACCTTCTCGAATGCGACCTCGGCTGCGATGACATGCTCGGCTCGCGGATCGCCGAGTTGGAAGACGCGCGGCGGGAGATGGCCCAGGTGAAACAGCCGGTCACCTGGCTGTGCGGGCTCCACGACTACTGGGTGAACGCGCGCCGCGTGGAGGACATCCTGGGTGTCGAGGCCCCGGGCAGTCGCGAGCTACTCCGCGTGCCGACGGGTCACTTCGTGCGGCAGAGCGAGGAAGCACTCGAAGTGTTTCGCATCATCGCCGCGCGTGTGGCGTCGCGACTGCTAGGCCGCTCGGTGGAGGCGCGGCTTCCCCCCACTCACGTGCTCACCCGGGTCGCCGACCTGGAGCGCACGCGGCGCGACTCGGCGCCCTTCGACGCCAAGGCCTACTGGACGAGCTACCTCGCTGGCACGCAGCGCAACCCGCTCGGGTTCGACCTGCTCGCGCTCACCGACGAGTACGCAGAATTGATGGACGATCAGGTCGACCTCCTCGACCTGGAAGCCGACGACCGCGTGATCGACCTCGGCTGCGGCACCGGCAACGGCCTGGCGGCCCTGGTGCGGCGCTGGACGGCGGTCACGCCCGGCCTACAGATCGACGCCGTGGACTTCGTGCCCGGCGCGATGGATCGGGCCCGCCAGAAGGTGCTCGAGGCGGCGCGGGAGGTGGGCGCGCGGGTGCCTACCGTGCGGTTCCAGGAGGCCGACCTCTCCCTGCCGCCGGACTACCCCAACTTGCCCTACGGCGACTCGGCCTTCGACGCGGCCTTGCTCAGTCTCGTGGTGCCCTACCTCGGCGAGCCCCAGCTGCTGCTGCGCGAGATCCACCGGATCCTGCTACCCGGTGGACGCCTGGTGGTTTCGACGTTGCGTCCCGACGTGGACATGGGTGGGCCGCTCAAGCGTTTGAAAGAGAAGGTGGAGGCCGGCGACCAGCAGCTGGTGGACGGCTGGCACGGGGCCAAGTTGCTGGCGGCGGTGCAGGACTACGTCAACTCGGCGGCACGCCTCATCGACCTCGAGATGGACGGGCGTTTCCGCTTCTACGAGCGCGAGGCCTTCGAGGACCTGTTGCGCGGGGCGGGCTTCCGCGTGGAGCGCGTCGTGGCGAGCTTCGGCAACCCCGCCGCGGCCATCGTGGTCGTGGCCATCAAGCCGGATGGGTAGGCGGGAACGCGCCGAGGAAGCGTTCAACGTCGATGTCCGGTCGGCGACGGTGCGCGGCCTTCGGCTCGCCGCCGGGGTGGGTGCGGTCTTCGTGCCGCTCTTCAACTTCCTCGATTGGATGCTCGTCCCCGAGCACGCCGAGGTCTTCCTCTACTGGCGCCTGGTGGCGGCTGCCGTGTGCGCCGTGTGCATCTTCGCGAGCTACGCCGAGCGAGGTCGTCGTAATATCATCGTATTTGGTTACGCTGCTTGCCTTGCCACCAGCTTGTCGATTGCGCTGATGGTGAGCCGCATCGCGCCGGGGACGTCCACCTACTACGCGGGCCTCAACCTCTGCCTGCTCGCCATCGCGGTGCTGTTTCCCTGGCACCCGAAGCACACCGCGATCATCTCTGGCACCATCGTCGCCGCCTTCGTGGGGCCGGTGGTGGCGGCGGGTGGCACGCCCGAGCCCGCGCTGTTCGTGAACAACCTCTTCTTCACCGCCACCACGGCGGTGATCTCGTCGCTCAGCGCCTGGGCCCACTACCAGGAGCAGCGGCGGCGCTTCGACCTGTCGTGGTCGCTGGAGATGCGCAGCCGCGACCTTGCCGAGGCGAATGCTCGCCTGCGCGAGGTAGACGAGATGAAATCTCGTTTCTTCGCGAACGTGTCGCACGAGCTGCGCACGCCGCTCACCCTCGCCTTGTCGCCGGTGGAGTCCCTGCTCGCCGACCGGAGCATCGGCGCCGGGCCACGCGAGATGCTGGAGAGCCTGCACGTCGACCTGGTCGTCCTGCGTCACCGCATCGAGGAGCTCATCGACCTCGCTCGGCTCGACAGCGGCAAGGTGCAGCTCCGGCGCGAGCCGGTGGACCTCGTCCGCGTGGTCCAGACCGTGGCCACCGCCGCCCGCCCCTTCGCGGCCCGGCACCAGATCATGCTGGAGGTGGAGGTGCCGGCGCGGATGGCGGCGGTGGCCGGCGACGCCAACATGCTCGAGCAGGTGATCTTCAACTTGTTGAGCAATGCCCTGAAGTTCACCCCGGTCGGCGGGCGAGTGCTCGTGAGCCTCGCCGCCCGCGGCGAGCGGGCGGAGCTCATCGTGAAGGACACCGGCCCGGGCCTCTCGGAAGAAGACCAGCGCGAACTTTTCGTCCGCTTCGGCCGCAGCGTGGGCACTCAGCACGCGCGTGGTTCCGGCCTCGGCCTCGCCCTCGCCAAGGAGTTCACCGAGCTGCACGGCGGCACCATCGCCTGCGAGTCGCGCCTGGGCGACGGCGCCGCGTTCCGCGTGCTGCTGCCGGTGCTGCAGGGCGCAGGCGCGCCGCCTCCGGAGGTGGCGGCCGGGAGCGACGCGCAGCTCGCCCTGGACTTCGAGAGCGAGCTCCAGGGCCGCGAGCCCGACCGGGCGCGGACCGAGGAACCCGACGACGGGCGCCCCCTGGTGCTGGTGGTCGACGACAACCCGCGGCTGCGGGTATTCGTGCGGGAGAGCCTCACCGCCGAGTTCCGGGTGATCGAGGCCGCCGACGGCCTCGACGCGCTCGAGCGCGTGCGGAGCGACTCGCCCCTGGTGGTGGTGTGCGACATGATGATGCCGCGCATGGACGGCTCCGAGTTCCTCGCCGCCGTGCGATCCGACGGGAAGTACCGCCTGCTGCCGGTGCTGTTGCTCACCGCCCACGGCGACGCCTACCTGCGGGACGAGGCCCTGGAACTCGGGGCATCCGACTTCCTCACCAAGCCCTTCTCCGCGCGCGAGCTGCGGGCCCGGGTGCGCAACTTCGTGGCGCTGCGCTCGGCGCAGACGGCGCTGTCGAACACCAACGACGCGCTCGCCCACGCCCTCGCCGAGACGCGATCGGCGCAGGCCCGCGCCGTTCGCGCGGAGAAGCTCGCCGCCATCGGCCAGCTCGCCACCGGCATCGGCCACGAGGTGAAGAACCCCGTGAATTTCGTGCTGAACTTCGCGCGACCGTCGCGACAACGTCTCGACCGCCTGCGCGGCACGGTGATGGAACGTCCCGACGGCGTGGAGTTCGCCACCGAGCTGGGCACGCTGTCGGAAGCGATGGCGCGGATCATCGAGGGCAGCGAGCGCATCGTCAGCATCGTCAACGGGCTGCAGGCCTTTGCCCGGGGCGGCGATGCCCGGGTCCTGGTCGATCTCGACGCCGAGATCGCCGCGGTGGTGCGCCTCTCGGAGGCGACCGTGCCCGCGAACGTGAAGCTCCACGTGGAGCTCGGCGAGGCGGGAACGGTGCTCGGCAGCCCCGTGGGCGTGGGCGCGGTGGTGATGAACCTCGTGTCCAACGCGCTGCGGGCCTGCCGCCGCGGCGGCAACGTGTGGATTCGCAGCCGAGGCGAGGGCGACAACGGCGTGATCGTGGTGCAAGACGACGGCGAGGGCATCGCGCCGGAAGACCGCGAGCGGGTGTGGGACCCCTTCTTCACCACGCGGAGCGCGGGCGACGGGCTCGGGCTCGGCCTCGCGCTGGTGCAGCGCATCGTCCACGAGGACATGGGCGGGAAGATCGAGCTGCAGAGCACGCTCGGCCAGGGCACCACCTTCACCGTCACCCTGCCGCGGCAGGGGGTCTCGCGCGCCAAGCCGGGCTGGGCCGACATCTCCGCCACGGCCTGAAAAGCAGATTAGGCGGCGCGGATGCCCTGGACCTACATCCTCCCTGCCGCGGTCGTGGTGCTCTACCTGCTCGTGGAGCTCAAGACCTCCCGTCCCGACGGCACGCTCGTTCGGATGCAGCCTTTTCGGCGGATCATGCAGTACTTGATGCCCACGCGGAACGAGTCGGTGGTGTACTTCGAGGCCTACGTCGACGCCACGGCGCTCTTGGCCTACCTCGAGAAGGCAAAGGTGAAGTTCGAGGCCAACGTCACCCACGCCACCGTGGCGGCGAGCGGCATCGCGCTCTCGGCCACGCCGCGCATGAACCAGTTCGTGATCGGGCGGCGCCTCTACCACCGCAAGGGCAAGTGGCTCACCTTCTCGATGAAGCGGCAGAAGCTCAGCCGCGAGGCCAAGATCGGGACGGTGAAGCTCGAGTTCCTCGACGGCGAGACCTTTCCCCAGTGGTGCGCGCGGGTGAACGCCGGGATCAACGTCGAGCGCAGCGGCAAGAAGACCTCGGGCGACAAGGAACTCGACCTGTTCAACCTCTTGCCCCGCCCCTTCCTGCGCACCACGGCCTGGGCGATCAACCAGCTCAACTACTACAACCTGCTGCCGGGCGACTTCATCAAGGACGACCCGATGCACACGTCGTTGTTCATCGCCAACCTCGGCAGCCTCGACATGGCGCCCGGTTTCCACCACCTCTACGAGTACGGTACCTGCCCGCTGTTCATCATGTTTGGCAAGATCGAGCCCGCGCCGATGGTGGTGGATGGCCGGGTGGAGGTGCGGCCGAGGTTGCACATGCGCTTCAGCTACGACGAGCGCATCGACGACGGCCTCAACGCGCGCTTCGGCATCGAGAAGATCCGCGAGGTCCTCCACGACCCCGAGAAGTGGCTGGGCGGCCTCGCCGACGACGGGAGTGACGCTTTCCCCATGTGGCCGCCGGGCGAGGCGCACGACGCCGCCCTGCCCGGCGCCGAGGCGTAGGGCTACTCGTCGAAGTCGCTCGCGCTGCGAGGCTCGAGCTTGAAGGCCTCGTAAGTGTAGGCGACGGGGCCGGTGATCGACCCGTAGGGGCCGGGATCGAAGTCGTCGTAGTAGGGGAAGAACACGTCGTCGATCGCCAGATCGTGGCTGGTGACCGACTCGCCGTAGCCGTCGGGGTCGCCGAGGATCTCCACGTCGAGGAGCTCGACCAGGACGCCCTCGTAGGGCTCCCAGTCGCTCGGGGCGCGGGACAGCGTGGCCACGCCGACGGCGGTAGACCCACGCACGGCGATGTCGGCGGCATCGGCCACGAGGAGCTCCGTCTCGTCGTAGTACTCCTGCGCCAGCCCGGTGAGGTTCACCACCTGGCCGGGGACGGGGCTCGCCTCCACGCCATCGAGGTACACCCGCAGGCCCGACCACTCGCCCCCGCCCTCGTCCTGGACCCAGAAGGAGGCGCCGTCGGCGGTGAGACCGGAGACAACCACCACGCCCTCCAGCGTGACCGTCCCCAGCTCCCCCATCTGCACGTCGCGACAGGTGACGGGATCGCTGCCGCTGTCGCTGTCGCTGTCGCTGTCGCTGTCGCTGTCGCTGTCGCTGTCGCTGTCGCTGTCGCTGTCGCTGTCGCTGTCGCTGTCGGTGTCGGTGTCGGTGTCGCTGTCGCTGTCGCTGTCGCTGTCGCTGTCGCTGTCCGTGTCGGTGTCAGCGTCGGCGAAGGGCTCCTCCTCCACGCACTGCCCGTCGTCGTACACCTCGCCCTCGTCGCAGTCCTGGGTGTTGCCCGAGCACGCGAGCGTGGCCAGCGCGGCGAGCGACAGGGGGACGAGAATCGAGCGCATGGACGGCCCCGGGACAGGGCCCCCACGCTACCCGGGCGGGAAGCAGATTTCCACCTGCCCGCCGCCCAGTGCTCGTCACCGCGCGGCCCACCGCAGCCACGCGCCGCGCGTGCCGGTGGCGGCTGGCACGGGCC
>VGRQ01000295.1 GCA_016875315.1 Deltaproteobacteria bacterium
CCCCCGGGCGCTGGCCACCAGCGCGCCGAGCCCGTCGGCGCGCAGGGCGGCCCGGGCGTCGGCCGCCGATCCCCCCTGCGCCCCGAAGCCCGGGACGAGGAACCAGGTGCCGGGCATCTGGTCGCGCAGCGACTGCACATCTTCCCGCTTGGTGGCCCCCACCACGGCGCCCACGGGGCCCAATCCCGCCCCACGGCGCAGGTTTTCCGCCTCGATCCAACCGGCGAGGTCGTCGCGGACCGCGCCCTGCCACCGGTGACTGCCGGGGTTCGAGGTGCGGAGCAGCACGAAGAGGCCGCGCTCGTGACGGTCGGCGGCATCGAGGAAGGGCTCGAGCGTGTCGGGACCCAGGAAGGGATTGACCGTGAGCGCGTCGCAGGGGAAGGGCGCGCCGGGGGCGAGCGTGGCGCTGGCGTAGGCCGAGGCGGTGCTGCCGATGTCGCCCCGCTTCGCGTCGCCGATCACCAGGAGCCCGCGCTCGCGAGCCAGGCGGCATGTATCAGCGAGTATCAACATGCCCGCTGGGCCGAGCTGCTCGAAGAAGGCAAACTGTGGCTTCACCGCGGGAACTTGTCCCTCCGCAGCGAGTACCACCGCCTGCGCGAAGGCTGATACAAGTGATAAAGTATCAGATGTATCGGTGCGACCGGGGAGGCGATCGAGCCAGGGATCGATACCGATACACAGGCATGTATCAGTCGCCCGCACGGCGGCGGACAGGCGCTCGGAGAAGGTCATCCGTTCCCGGGGGGAGGGGGCTTGAAGCCGTAGGCGTCGTTGGTCACCCGCGTCACCTGAAACACCGCGCCAAAGAAGCGGTCGTCGAGGGACTTGCGCAGCCGGCTGGGCAGGGCGCGCATGAGCCCCCGGGCCGCTCGGAGCACGAGGTCGGCGGCGCGCAGCTTCGCGCTCACCTGGTCCACTCGGGGATGTAGTCCTCGATCTTCTCCAGGGCGCTGGCACCCACCTCGTCGCTCGCCAGGCCGAGGCGGGCCTGTGTCGACATCGCCTCCTCGTTGGCGGCGACCTGCACGTCGGTGACGCAGGCGAGCAGCACAAGCATCAACAGAGCATAGCCGTGCCGGGGCGCTACCACACCTCGCACCGGTCCTTGCGCACCATGGGCTGGCCCTCGGTGCAGCCGAAGGCCGTCGCGAACTCGGGGAGGTTGGAGAGGGGACCGTTCGCACGCAGGGCGTTGGGGCTGTGCGGGTTCGACAGGATGAGCATCTTCTCCCACTGCGTCGAGGCCACCGAGCACCAGTTCTGGGCGTAGGCCACGAAGAACAACTGGTCTTCGGTGAGGCTGGAAACCGTCGCGGGGTCGTTGCCGTGCCGCGCCTTGTAGGCCCGGAACGCCGTGCGCACGCCGCCGAGATCGGCGATGTTCTCGCCGAGGGTGAGCGAGCCGTTGACGTTGAGCTCGCCCACCTGGTACTGGTCGAACTGGTTCTTGACACACGTGGCGCGCTCCTCGTAGCGCGTGGCCACCTCGGGGCTCCACCACTCGGTCATCTTGCCGGTGCCGTCGAACTTTCGGCCTTGATCGTCAAAACCGTGGGACAACTCGTGCCCCATGATGCTGCCCATCCCGCCGTAGTTGATGGCGGTGGCGAAGGCCTTGTCGAAGAAGGGCGCCTGGAGGATCCCGGCGGGGAAGGCCATCTCGTTGACGGTGGCGTTGTAGTAGGCGTTGACCGTCTGCGCGGTCATGTACCACTCGGTCTTGTCGGCCGGCTGCCCCACCTGGTTCATCTTGCGCCGGTGCTCGAATCGCCGCGCCGCCACCACGTTCTGGGCGTGGGCGCCGGGCGTGATGCCGAGCGCGCTGTAGTCGCGCCACTTGTCGGGGTAGCCGATCTTGTTGGTGATCTTGTCCTTCTTCTCGACGGCGCGGGCGCGGGTGGGGTCGTCCATCCAGGAGAGGCCGGGCAGTCCCGCCACGAAGGCGTCTTCCACGTCCTTGATCATCGTGAGCGCCTTGTCCTTGCTCTCGCCGGGGAACTTCTCCGCCACCCAGTACCTGCCCGTGATCTCGCCGAGAGCCGTGTCGGTTTCCTTGGCGCAGCGTTTCCAGCGCACCTCAGGCTCCTTCTGGCCGAGCACCTTCCGGTTGAACATGTCGAAGTGGGCGTCGTAGATGGGCGTGCCGAGCTGCGTGGCCATGGCGTGGATCGCCTGCCAGCGCAGGTACGCGCGCAACACCCCGGGCCTCGCCTTCTTGACGATGCCCTCGAACTTCTGGAGCGACTCCGGCACCTCCACGCTGATGTCGACCGACTTGCCCACGCTCACCTCGAGCCAGGCGTTCCAATCGAGGCCGGGTGTCAGCTTCAACAGGCCCGCCCGGTCGATCTTGTGGTAGGTCTTGTCGGGGTCGCGCAGCTCGGCGCGGGGCAGGCTGGCCTCCGCGATCTGCGTCTCGAAGGCGAGCACGGCGGCGGCCATCGTCACGGGTTCTTTCTCCCCCGCGAAGCCGAGCATCGTCGCGAGGTGCTTCTCGTAGTCGGCGCGGAGGGCCTTGGAGTCGTCGTCGCCCTGGAGGTAGTAGTCGCGGTCGGGCAGGGCGATGCCGCCCTGGGAGATGTAGAGGATCGACTCGTCGGGGTTCTTGTAGTCGCCGTCGATCCACGCGCTCACCAGGGGGTCGCCGCCGATCGCCGCGATCTCGGCGGCCACGCGCATGAAGCCGCGCTGGTCTTTCACCGTGTTGATGCTGTCGAGCAGGGGCTGGAGCGCGGCCACGCCCGACTGGTCGAGGGCGGGCTGGTCCATGCAGGCGGCGTAGTAGTGGCCGATCTTTGCCCACTCGGCGTCGCCCCCGGCGGGGTTGGCGGCGGCCTTCTCGAGGATGGTCTTGAGCGCCTCGAGGTTGTTGTCCCGCATCGTGGAGAAGCGGCTCCAGACGGCCTTGTCCGGCGGGAGCGGGTTCTTCGCGATCCAGCCGCCGCAGGCGTACTGGTAGAAGTCGTCGCATGCGCCCACGCTGGTGTCCATCGCGTCGAGCACCGGCTGGGCCCAGGCCGGAGGCGGCGGGGGCGCGGGAGGCGCATCGATCGCGGTCACGGGCTCGGGCGGTTTCGGGGCACAGGAGAGGGCGAAGAGGAGCGTGAACATCGCCCGGCGGCTAACCGCCGCGTTCGCTCGCCGAGGCCTCGCGCAGCGCCTCGGCGAGCGCGTGTTCCCACTGGAAGCCGTGGTCGAGCAGCACCTGGGGCACCACGCGCCTGCCGTGCAGGATGAGCTCGGTGCCCATCTCGCCGTAGAGCATGGCGATCACCAGGCCGGGCGTGGGCAAGAACGCGGGACGTTCCAGGGCGGCGCCCAGCGCGCGGGCGAACTCGCGCTGCCGCACCGGCTCCGGGTGTACGAGGTTCACCGGCCCGCTCAGCGAGGCGTTGTCGATGCAGGCGAGGAACCCGCGCACCGCGTCGTGCATGCTCACCCAGGGGATCCACTGCTCGCCGCTACCGATGGGGCCGCCGAGGCCCAGGGAGAAGGGGAGCTTCATCTTCTCGATCGCCCCGCCGCTGCCGATCACGACGCCCAGGCGGGCATGCACCACGCGCACGCCCGGGGGCTGCCCGGTGGCCGCCTCCCAGGCCGTGCACAGCTCGGCGAGGAAACCCTCGCCGGGGGGCTCGGACTCCGGCAGCGGCGTGTCGCCGCGGTGCCCGTAGAAGCCCTCGGCGGAGCAGCTCACCCACGCCGCCGGGGGCGTGGCCATCGTCGACATCACCCGCGACAACAGCGCCGTGGGGCCTACCCGCGACTCGGTGAGCACGCGCTTGCGCGCCTCCGTCCAGCGGCCCCCGGCGATGTTCTCGCCCCCGAGCGACACCACCGCGTCGATGCCCTCGAGCACGCTGGGATCGAGCGTCCCGGCCGCGGGGTCCCACTGGGCCTCGCCCGGCCCGGGTGGGCGGCGAACGAGGCGGACGACGTCGTCGCCCCGGGCGGAGAGCGCAGCGACGAGGTGGCTGCCGACAAAGCCGGACGAGCCGGCCACGAGCACTCTCATGCCTTCTCCGCCGCGGGCGATCGACGGGCGATCCACCAGCCGAGCAGGGTGGCGGCGCCGAAGCCGCCGCCGTTGAGGACGGCGTGGGTCTGCACCATCGTGGGGATGCTTGGCGCCTCGAGCCCGGTGTACTCGCCGACGGCGTACCAGGCGCCGAGCACCATCCCGGCGGCGAGGAAGAGCGCGCCGGCGCCGAGGAGGCCGCCGGCGAGCGGGCTCTGCGCGAATACCCGCCGGGAGTAGGCGAGCTGGTGGATCGACAGCGCCCCCAGCGCGCCGGCGAAGCTGACCGCCCCCACCAGCTCCAGGGCGGGGGAGAAGGTGATGCCGAGGCCGACGAGCGGTGGCAGGGCGCAGAGGGCGAGCGCCAGCGACCGGGAACCGCCCTGTCGCGACAGCAGGACTGCAGCGGCCAGCGGGGTGAGCGCCGCGTGGTGGAAGTGCGCCGCCGTGAGCGACACGATGGGCTCGGTAAACCCGAGGGGTGCCCACCCCTGCCGGGATGCGAGCCACCAGCCCGCGCCCACCACCGGGTAGGCGAGCGGGAAGAGCGCGAGCCAGCCAGAGGGCTCGCGCCAGGCCGCGAGGAGGGCCGTGATCGCGAGGCCGACGGTGGCGGCCAGCCAGAGGTAGGCGGCGCCCGGGCCGCCGAGCACCGTGGGCAGGGCAGCGGCGAGGAGCATGAACTCGCGCCAGGCGCTCGGGCCGAGGAGCAACCGGGCCGAGAGCGGCACGTAGGCCAGCATCGACAGGTACACAAGTCGCGACACGGTGTCGCCGGTCGTGAACAGCCACGCCAGGGCGCCGAGGCCGATCAGCACCGGGCCATCCGCGCGGCGCTCTCCACGGCGAAGCGGCGTTGCAGGGGGCGCACCAGAGGCAGCGCCAGCCGCGAGAGGAGCGTGGCTGGCCGCGAGTAGGAGAACACCTCGTAGACCACGCGGTCGCCCTCGCGTCGCAGCTCGAAGCGCTCCTCGCCGGCCATCGCGTGCCCCGCCACCGTGCCGTAGCCCCAGCGCAGGCGCGATTGTTCGCGCTCCACGTAGATCACGCGGCAGGCCTGCGCCGTCCACACGCCGAGCACCCGCGTGGTCACCGCCACCGCCTCGCCCTCGGCCACGCGCCCCACGGCACGGAGCCAGCCGAGGTCGAACATCTGCAAGGCCAGGAGGGCCTCGCTGGCGTGGTCGAAGGCCACCGGGAGCGTGGCCTGTCCCCGGTTGGGCCAGTAGCCGGGCGGCGCCTCGTTGCCTCGCGACAGGCCCACCTCGGCGTAGTTGTGCGGCGCGGCGCGCGCGTGGTCGAGGAGCGACCGGAGCGTGGCGTCGGTGGGCGGGGAGAGGCGGTACACGGAGTTCTTCTGGCCGAGATGCGGGAGGGCGGGCGCCGAGGTCTAGCCCGAGGAGGGGGAAGGGGCCCCAGGGCCTCACCATTCGTCAGATCGTGGTTCCCGCTCGTTGCCGCGACGCATCGTGCGCACGGCGATGACGAAGGCTTCGACGCGCGCCCCGAGGCTGCCCCGAGCAGGTACATTATCGCGACACGTCATGCTCAGAAACCGGAACCAAGTCCGCCCCTCGACCGCGAGCCTCCGACCTGGTTCCGCCGTTCACCCCGAATTCGGAACCAGGTGCCACCCTCGACCCTCGAGCCTTCCACCTGGTTCCGAATGCTGCCGGTTGGGCGGAACCAAGTCCGCCCCTCGACCGCGAGCCTCCGACCTGGTTCCGCGGCGCATCGTGCGAATGGCGATGACGACGGGTTCGACGCGCGCCCAGCCTCGTCCCAGCACGACGAGGCACGGCGGGCCGGGGGTGCTGCGCGACGGGTACGTCATGCGCAGCGGGCGCGCTGCGACGGCCGCGAGGACCGTTGCCCACCGGTACAGCGCGTCCTCCGAGCGCAGCAATGACTCCTCGACCCGCGTCCCGCCAGGCTTCCACGCCTTGCGAGAGAGCTCGATCCTCCATCGCAACGAGTAGCCGTGGATCAGGAGCATCGCGACACCAAGCGTGTTCACCGGTGTACGCCAGGCTCGACTGGTCCTGCGCCACGAAGACCATCGAGTAGGCACTCGAGCGTGACACGGCGCTCGCGAACATCGCCTCCTGCAGCGCCGCGAGATCGACCTCATCGTTGGCCAGCAGCCGGTGCGCTCCCTCCCGCGCGGCGGGGTCGGCAAACACCGCCGCCAGCCTGCCGCCCGGGTGCTCGGCGGCGCGTGCGCCGCGCGGCACCAAGATCCACAGTACCAGACTCTGATTCAGCCCCCGACATGCTCACGCCGACCCCGGGACAGAACCCGAGCAATATCTTGACACGTCAAGATGTGACGAGAGGTGAGACCTGGGGCCACGGGACAACTCGTGACAGTGTCGCGACTTGACATCCCGGGGGGGGGGGGGGATAACGTGACGGCAACATCCCGGAGTTGTGCTTGTCTGCCCAAAAT
>VGRQ01000296.1 GCA_016875315.1 Deltaproteobacteria bacterium
GCGCAGAGGCCCAGCACCGCGAGGCCCCCGAGGGCGTCGGCGGGCTGTCCCCCGGTGGCGGCCACCAGCGCGAAGGCGTTGGCGCCCAGCAAGGCGCCCACCCACGGCATGCCGGCCCCCGCGCCCATGCGCGCGAGCGCGAACACGTTGAGAACGAGCACCCAGGCTGTCACGACCTGTGTCGCGACACCCGCACCCAGGAGCGCGTGCAGGGGCGCGGCGATCACCGCCCAGGACACGTTGCCGAAGAGGCCGGCGAGGCTCGCCCCGCCGCCCGACACGAAGCGCCCCCCGTCGAGCGGCGAGGCGCCGTCTGCGAGGTTCTGGGCCACCACCCAGCCGAGACCGTCGAGCAGCATGAAGTCGCCGGGCGCGGCCGGCGCCGCGAGGAACCACGCGGCGGCGAGCAGGGCGATGGCGAGGGCCGCCGCTCGCAGGGCCGCCACCTAGGCCACGCGCGGGACGACGGGGTTGTTCGCCTCGACGAGCGCCTCGAAGTCGGGCCCGTCCAGCGTTTCTTTCTCCAGGAGCACCTGCGCCACCCGGTCGAGCACGTGGCGGTTCTCGCGCAGGATCTGGCAGGCGTGCCGGTAGGCCTCGTCGAGCAGGGCGTTCACCTCGCCGTCGACTCGCTCCGCGGTGGCCTCGGAGAAGTCGCGACTGCGCGCGGGGCCACCCAGGAAGGGCGACTCGCTCACCTCGCCCAGCGACACCACCCCGAGGCGGCTCATGCCGTAGTCGCACACCATGGCGCGGGCGAGCTGCGTGGCCTTCTTGATGTCGTCGTAGGCGCCGGTGCTGATCTCGCCGAAGGCCACTTCCTCCGCCGCGCGCCCGCCGAGCATGTGCGCCAGCATCGCGACCAGCCGCGTGCGCGTGGTGACGCGGTCTTCGCTGGGCAGGTACTGGGTGACCCCGAGGGCGCGCCCCCGGGGGACGATGGTGATCTTGTTGACGGGATCGGACTCGGGGATGATCCGGGCCACCAGCGCGTGGCCCGTCTCGTGGTAGGCCACCAGCCGGCGTTGCTCCTCCGAGAGCACCATCGAACGGCGCTCGGCGCCCATCGCCACCTTGTCCTTCGCCTGTTCGAGATCGTCCTGTTCCAGCTGCGCCTGCCCCTTGCGCGCGGCGAGCAGCGCCGCCTCGTTGATGAGGTTCTCGAGGTCGGCGCCGGAGAAGCCGGGCGTCCCCCGGGCGATGCGCTCGAGATCGACCTTCGGGGAGAGCGGCGAGCGCCGCGCGTGTACCTGCAAGATGCCGAGGCGGCCGCGCAGGTCGGGCGAGGGCACCACCACCCGGCGGTCGAAGCGACCGGGGCGCAACAGCGCCGGGTCGAGCACGTCGGGGCGATTCGTCGCCGCCACGAGGATGATCGTCTCGCTGGTGTCGAAGCCGTCCATCTCCACGAGCAACTGGTTGAGCGTCTGGTCGCGCTCCTCCTGGCCGCCCCCGGGGAAGCCGCCGCGGTGGCGCCCGATGGCGTCGATCTCGTCGATGAAGATGATGCAGGGGCTCTGGCGCTTGGCCTGCTCGAAGAGGTCGCGCACGCGCGAGGCGCCCACGCCCACGAACATCTCGACGAACTCGCTGCCGCTGAGCGCGAAGAAGGGCACCCCCGCCTCGCCCGCCACGGCGCGGGCGAGCAGGGTCTTGCCGGAGCCGGGCGAGCCCATCAAGAGCACGCCCTTGGGGATGCGGCCGCCGAGCCGGGTGAATCGCGATGGCTCCTTGAGGAAGAGGATGATCTCCTGCAATTCCTCCTTCGCCTCCTCGCAGCCGGCCACGTCGTCGAAGGTGACCTTGCGTCCACTGTCGGCGGCGAGCTTGGCGCGCGACTTGCCGAAGGACATCGCGCGCCCGTTGCCCTGCTGCATCTGCCGCATCATCATCGTCATCATCACGATGATCACCACCACCGGCAGCAGCATGCCCACCACCGGCATCCACCGCGAGTTGGAGCGGTCGAAGCTCGGCACCACGCCCTTGTCGGTGAAGTAGCGGATGTAGAACTCGGGGTCTTCCGGGCCGGAGGCGGACTTCTGCGTGCCGTCCTTCAGGGTGACGATCACCTCGGGGCCGCGGAAGCTGACGCTCGCCACCTCGCCCTTCTCCACGTGCTCGACGATCTCGGGCATCGCGACGGCTTTCGCGCGCCGACCGAGGGGGCCGCGGCTCGACACCGCCATGCCCACGAAGCCGATGAGCAACACGAAGGCGACGAGGACCCAGAGCTGGCGCGATCGCACGGCGGTCGCCTAACCCGCCGGGGGAGGCGACGAGTTAGCCGCGGCCCATGCTGATCCTCTTCCTGGCCTGTACCCCCCTCGATCCCGAGGCGAAGCCGGACGACACCGCCGACACCGCCGCGCCCCAGGGCCCCTTCCGCGTGACCATCCTCCACACCAACGACTGGCAGAGCCACATGCTCGGCTTCGGTCCCAACCGCGAGTACACGCCGGGCACGACCGGCGACGACGACACCGTGGGGGGTCTCGCGCGCCTGGCCACGAAGGTGGCCGAGATCAAGGCGGCCTCCGACCGCCCGGTGGTGCTCTACGACGGCGGCGACTGGATGGCCGGCGACCTGTTCCAGTTGCTCGCCACCACCGAGGCCGCCGAGCTGTCGATGATGGGCAGCCTCCGCTACGACGCCGTGACTCTCGGCAACCACGAGTTCGACTGGGGACCGCAAGTCCTCGGCACGATGATCAGCCTCGCCGACGCCCGCGGCGTGCAGACGCCGATCCTCGCCAGCAACACCGTGCCCAACGCCAGCGACAGCGGCGACGACTTGCTCGAGGCCCACTTCGAGAGCGGTCGCATCCAGTCCCACGCCGTCCACGAGCTCGACACCGGCTTGCGCATCGGCCTCTTCGGCATCCTCGGCGACAGCGCGCAGTCGATCACCCCGGCGGTCACCCCCGCGAGTTTCTCGCCGGCCACCGACGCCAGCATCGAGGCCGTCGCCGCGCTCGAGGCCGAGGGCGTCGACCTCGTCGTGGCGCTCACCCACAACGGCGTGACCGACGACCCGTCCACCTCGCCCGACGACCTGCTCGCCGCCGACGTGCCGCAGATCGACGTGATCGTGGGCGGGCATAGCCACACGCCGCTCTTCGAGCCGCGCACCGTGGGCAGCACGGTGATCGTGCAGGCCGGCGCGCTCACCCAGTACCTCGGGCAGCTCGACCTCGCGCAGGACGACGAGGGGAACTGGACCGTCGAGAGCTACCAGCTCCACGAGCTCGACGACGAGATCCTCGGCGACAGCGACGTGACCAGCGAGGTGGATGCCTACAAGGCCGAGGTGGAGGCCGGCCCGCTGGTCGACATCGGCTACGGCTACGACGAGCCGGTGTACGGCGTCCCCGCCAGCATGCCCGCCACCGGCTGCACGGAAACGGCGCTGGGCAACTTCGTCACCGACGCCTTCCGCCACGCGATGAATGCCCTCGACCCCGCCGACCCCATCGAGTTCAGCTTCGAGTCGCAGGGAGTCATCCGCGACCCCATCGACCATGGCCAGGCGGGCGTGCAGGGTTTCTCCGACGCCTTCCGGGTGTTGCCGCTGGGCTTCGGCAACGACGACCTGCCCGGCTACGCGCTCGTCGACTTCTACGTCACCGGCGCGGAGCTGCTCGACGTGTGTGAAGTCACTGCCTCGGTGTCGCCGTCCTACGGCTGCAACTACTTCATCGAGGTGTCGGGCATGCGCTGCAACCTCGACATGAGCCGGGGCCAGTTCAACCGCGCCCAGTCGATCGAGCGCCAGCTCGACGACGGCACCTGGGAGAGCATCGACTCCAGCAAGGACGCCACCGCGCTCTACCACGTGGCGGTCGACAGCTACGTGGCGAGCCTGATGGGCATCCTCGAGAGCCTGACCTACGGCCTGATGGTCATCACCGCCAAGGACGAGAGCGGCGTGGAGTACACCGACGTCGATAGCATGGTGTTCGACGCCGACCCGTCCACGCCGGAGGTCGACGAGCTGAAGCTCTGGCAGGCGCTCATCGCCTATGGCCAGAGCTTCGACGACGCCGATGGCGACGGGGTGTCCGACCTGCCGAGCGCCTACGCGGCGCCGGCAGGGAGGATCGTCGGTTACGACTAGTTACTGGACGGTGATCCCGGTGAACACGCTCAGGCCCGGCAAGGCGCCCGAGAGCTGGCTGCCGGTCATGCCCCCTGCGTCGGCCTCGTAGGTGGCGATGCCGGCACCGGGGATCACCGCGAAGCCACCGGCCGCCGCGCTGGTGGCGGTGTTGGGCGCGCCGGCCGTGGTGAAGAGGCCGTCGCTGCTGTCGGTGTCCATGTAGAAGATGGCCTGGCCGGCGCCGCCGTCGCTCACCACCGCGCCGTCGACCGGGTTGCCCGAGGCGTCGCGCACGTTGATGAAGAGCACGCCCGTCGCGGTGACGGAGTCGCTCACGCCGAGCGGCGCGAGCGAGGCGTCGATGCCGGCGGCCATGGCGCTGGAGACGACCATCGCGGTCTTCCCGGCCAGCTCGTCGCCGTCGCCGAAGCCGCTGTAGTCGGAAGAGGCCACGCCGGTGGCGGTGCTCATGTTGTCGCCGCCACTGACGAGCAGGAAGGCGCCGAGCGAGGGGTTGCCCTCGATGCCGCCGATGGAGAAGGTGCCGTCGGCAGCGGTGGCGCCGGCGCCGAGGATGTCGAGCTCGCCGCCCGAGAGTGCCGGGGCGGGGTCGGCGAAGGCCACGGTGAGGCCCTCGGCCGCGGGAGCCTGCGTCATGAAGTCCACCGCCATGCCGCTCACGGTCCAGCCGGTCTCTGGGGTGCCGGTGTCGGTGTCGGTGTCGGTGTCGGTGTCGGTGTCGCTGTCGGTGTCGGTGTCGGTGTCGGCGTCGGCCTGGTCGCCGGTATCGACCGAGCGGCCGTCGCAACCGAGCACGAGGAGGAAGAGCGAGGGAGAGGCGAGCTTGACGAGAGACATGGGATGGACTCCAGGGAAAAAGGTGCCGCGGCACTACCCCACGCGCGTGCAACGAGCAAGTGACTGTTGTATACCGGCGGCGCCATGAACCTCCTCCTCTTGCTCAGCGCGGCCCACGCCTCCCCGATCTCCGCCCCGGCCACCATCGGCGCCCCCGACTCGGGCCCCGCCACCGCCGACCCGGCGGCGATGCACTACAACCCCGCGGCCATCGGCGGCAGCGACGGGTTCGACGCGCTCGCCGACGTGCAGGTGAGCTTCATCGACGTCACCTTCACGCCCACGCGCAACGACGGCATCGACCCCAACACCGGCGAGAAGTACATCCCCGCCGAGGCCCACGCCATCGTGCCCGTGGGCCTGCTCGGCGTCACGTGGAAGCCCTTGAAGTGGGGCGCCGTCGGGCTCGCGGCCACCGACAGCTTCGTGGGCGGCGGCGACTACTCGGGACAGGAGACCGATCCCCCGCCCTACACCGGCGCCCAGCGCTACGCGGGCGTCACCTCCAAGGTGATCACCCTCGCGGTGATCCCCGGCATCGCGATCACGCCCGTCGATGGTTTCCACGTGGGCGGCGGCTTCGCCTACGTGTACGACAACGTCACCATCCTCAAGGTGTCCGACCCCCTGGGCAACGAGGGCCTCGGCTTCACCGGCACCCCCTACGAGTACGACGTGGTGCTCGACGCCAGCGGCACTGGCTCGCACACCACCTGGAACGCGGGCATCTTCGTCGACCGCTGGAAGTTCCTCCAGGTGGGCGCCAGCTACACCGCGGGCGGCCAGTTCAGCGCCGAGGGCGAGGCCACGGTCACCGCGCCCGACGCCCTCGCCGAGGGCGACGGGAGCGTGTCCATCCCCGGGAAGTTCACCTTCGACATGCCGCTCCCCGCCGTCATCCGCGCCGGCGCGGTGAGCGAGATCAACGACAAGCTCAAGGTGGGCGCCACCATCGAGTACTACATGTGGAAGGACTGCTGCGGCGGGGCCAGCGGCGACGCCTACATCACGCTCAACAGCGAGGATGGCGACCCCGTCGGCCCGGAAGACGGGCTGTCGATCGAGGTGAACGACGAGATCTACTCCCCGCGTCGCCTGTGGGACTCGATGGTGGTCTCTGCCAACGGCGGCTACTGGATCGTCCCCAGCGTGTGGGTGGGCGGGCGCGTCGGCTACAAGCAGTACGCCGTCCCCGACTACGCGGTGAGCGCCACCAACCTCGACTTCGACGCCTACGGCGTGTCACTCGCCGCCCGCTACCGCATCGCGCAGAAGTTCAGCATTGGCCTTGCCTACACCAAGAACTTCCTCGTCGACCGCACCGTCACCAACTCGGCGTGGGACGCCGACCCCGAGAGCGACGACTACGTCGACGATCGCTTCACCACCGAGCTGCCCTACAACGCGAGCAGCAACGGCACCTACTCGGCGCAGAGCAACATCCTCGGGGTGAGGTTGCAGCTGGATTTGTGAGGTAGGAGGGAGGCTGGAGGAGGGAGGCTGGAGGGGCTCG
>VGRQ01000297.1 GCA_016875315.1 Deltaproteobacteria bacterium
TGCACGTCGTGGTGGGCAGCGAGTCCCTGCGCGAGCGTCTGGGTGTAGACCTCGGAGCCCGCGTTGTAGCGCATGGGGTAGCCGTGGATGACCTGGAGGATCTTCATGCGGGCTCCGTGGCGAGGTTGCGTGCGACTGTGCGCGGCCTGGGCGGCGTGGACGAGCTCGACGAGGCCGACATCGAGCGCGACGCGCGGACTCCACCCGAGCGCCGTCCCAGCAAGCTCGTTGTCGCCCACAAAGCGCGCGACTTCGTGGACCGCCGCGTCCTCGTGCCGAGCCGGGCTCCGGGAGGCGGCCAGCGTGACGACACGCTCGGCGAGAGCGCCGATGGCGGTCTCGACGCCGGAGCAGATGTTGACGGTCATACCCCCGGTTTCCCCGGCTTGGAGGGCGCGGGTGGCGGCGACGATGGCAGCGTCCACGTCGCGGGCGTGCACCAGGTCGAGGGTGCGCTCCCGGCCGCGAGTGACGAGCGGCTCGCCTGCGACCGCCGCCGCGACGAACGCCGGGACAAGGCGGTCGGGGTGGTCGTCCGCGCTGCCGTAGACGTTGCCGAGCCGGAGCGTGATCGCGGCTAGTCCACGGTCGGCGGCGGCGTGCACGAGCCCCTCGGCGTCGGCCTTGGTGCGGCCGTAGGCATTCCGCGGGCGGAGCGGCGAGTCCTCGGTGACGGGGCGATCCCCCGCTTCGCCGTAGACCTCGCGGCTGCTCGTGAAGACGAGCCAGGGACGGCGGTTCGCGGCCTCGATGGCGGCGAGAAGCGCCGCGGTGGCATCGACGTTGTCGCGCTGCGCGCTCGCGGGATCACGCTCGGCCGCCCCGACGCGCGCGCACGCGGCCAGGTGAACGACGCCCTCGCAGCCGCGGAGCAGCTCGGGCAGGGCGTCGCCCGACACGAGGTCGTGGGAGGGGTCGAGTGCGTGATCGAGGCGGACGACCTCGAACCCGGCGGCTTCGAGCGCGGGGACGAGCGAGGAGCCGATGGCGCCGGCGGAGCCAGTGGCGAGTACGCGGCTCATGCCGCACCCATCAGGCGCTCGGCCACGTCCTGCTGGTGCGGGCCGAACCGGAGGTAGGTGACGAGCGCCCAGGGGAAGCTGCGCCCCTCGTAGCTGCGGGCGACGGCGAAGATGCCGCGCCGGTCGGCCGACATGAAGTAGCGGTCGCGAACGCCGTCCAGGCTGCGCCCGAGGAATGCGGCGGCGAGGCCTGCCTCGACCTCCTGCGCGCGTGCCAGGAGGGCGAGAGCGCCGCGGACGCCGGCGTTGGGATGGTGCTCGCGCAGGCGGTCCAGCGCGTGCGGCGTGACGTAGACCCCCTCGTCAACGATGGACGGGGAGGAGGCACCGCGCTGGACGCGCGGCGACCCCGAAGACTCCTTCGGAGAGAACATGGCTTTTTCCTTGCTCGGGTTGGTGAGAGTCAACCACCCGGACGATCGACACTCCTCGCGGAGTCGCGCCGAGCAGGCGCGCCATGGGGTCGGCGTCTTGGTGATTGGAGGTTGACATGATCGTGCTCCTGCTTCCGTACCCGCACCCGGCGTCGCTTTCGCTGACCGGTCCCCGGAAACCTCACCCCGGGGCAGAGCTGGCGGTATGGAGGCTCGGGCATGGTAGCCACGGAGCGTCGCTGCGTCCAGTGAGTAGTGTACCGCCACGTGGTGCACGAGGGTCCCGAGGTTGACGACGACATCGGCGGCGGCATCGACATCGACATCGACATCGACATCGAGGGCGACTTCGATGGCGACATCGACGACTGCAGGCTGTCCTTCACCCGCCAACCGGCGACAGATCAAAGCCCGCAGCCCCCCGGGGTATCGTCGCGTGACCGCGGCGCCCGGCATGGCTGGGGGCCAGCGGGTGGTGCCCCTGTCGCGCCCCATCGCGGAGCGCAGCGAAGCCGATGGGGACGACAGGGGCGACAGGACCCGCCCGCGAAGCGGTGTAGCGATCCCGGGCGTCGCGGTCACCTGCGAGGTGGGGCCCCGCCCAGCGTGAGGGCGCCCACGCTGCTCACCCCCAGTCGACGATCTCCCACCCCCGCTGCCGCGCCACCCGGCGCAACCGGGGGTCGGGATTCACCGCCACCGGCGTCTTGACCACCTCGAGCACGGGCAAGTCTGACACCGAGTCGGTGTAGAAGCTCGCTTCTTCCAGCGGGAGCCCCTGTGCCTCGGCGAAGGCGCGCGCGTGGTGGAGTTTCCCGGCGCCGAAGCAGATGGGTCCGTCGGGCTTGCCGGTGAAGGCGCCGTCGCGCACCTCGAAGCGGTTGCAGAGGGCGTGATCGATGCCGAGCTCCCGCTGCACCGGCGCGCACAGGTAGTTCGACGAGGTGGTGAGCAGTGCCACCACGTCGCCCTGCTCCTTGTGTCGCGACACGACCGGTCGAGCGCCGGGCCGGTAGGTGCTGGCCACCATCTCCGCGTAGAAGGCCTCGGTCCGATCGCGGATCTCGCCCTCGGTGGCGCCCTCGAGGGTGGCGATGGCGTCGAGCACGACCTGCTCCAGCCTCGTGAAGCCAAGGTGGTAGCCCGAGATCCACGCGGCGGCGCGCATCGCCTGCCAGCGGCTGACGTAGCCCAGGCTCAGCTCGCGCTGCACCCACAGCTTGCCGCTGTTGACCGAGATGAGGGTGCGGTCGAGGTCGAAGAGGGCGAGAGGCAACTAGCTTTCCAGCCCGAAGAAGGCGCGGATGCGCTCGCCGATGCGCTCGGCCTCCTCGCGCTCCTTCGCGGCGCGGCTGGCCGCGTCGACGTGGCTGGTGACGGCCTCGAGCTCCACCTGGCGCTTGGCCAGCACCGCGCCCAGCTCCCGCGCCACCTCGGGGCGGTTGTGGATCACCCGCTCGAAGGCCTCGCGCTCCAGCTTGAAACACTCGGTGGCGGTGACCGCGTACACGCTGGCCTTGCGAGGGGCGCCGGTGAGGAGGCCCATCTCGCCGAAGAATCCCGGCGCGGCGATGCGACTCACGGCGGCCTCGCTGTCCTCGGCCGCCACCCGTACCTCCACCTCGCCGGCCGCCACCAGGTAGAGGTGGTGCGCTACCGCCCCCTGCCGGGTCATCACCTCGCCGGCGGCAAAGGGGTAGAAGTTGACGGTGGAGGCCAGTTGTTCGCACTCGGCGTCGGTGAGTGAGCGGAACAGCTCCACGCCGCGCACCGCGTTGTAGGCCCGCTCGCGACGGCGCTGGCGCTGGGCTTGCCCGCCCAGGTGGTCGAGGTCGGCGTTGAAGGTGGTGGTGGCGGGGAGCGCCATGGGGATGCTGTTGCGACGCAGCGCCGCGTGTACGCGCGATCGCAGCTCGCTGTCGGTGGGCGTGTCGCGGGCCACGTCGACGATCCAGTAGCGCACCGCGTAGAGCGCGGTGCTCTCGTACACGTCGCGACCGAGCTCCACGCACACGCAGTCGATCGGCGGCTCGGCGCGAACGTTGGGGATGGGGCTGTTGCGCAGCGCCTCGAGCACGGCGGAGATGACCTTCGACGGGGCGAAGCGGTAGTCCACGCGGAAGTAGATGGCCTGGCGGTGCGGGTAGGGGAGATCGTCGCGGCGGCCGAGGATGGTGAAGGGGGTGCCCAGCAGCAGGCCGTTGGGCAGGATGATGGTGTCGCCGTCGCGCGTGTCGAGGGTGACGTGGCGCCAGCGGATCGCGCTCACGCGGCCTTGCCGCCCGTTCTCGAGCTGGATCCAGTCGCCCACATGGACCGAGCCGTCGAGCTGCAAGGCCACGCCGCCGATGACGTTGCCCAGCGTGCTTTGCAGCGAGATGGTGAGCACGGCGGCCACCACGGTGCCGCCGGCGACCGCCGAGGTGGTGTCGATGCCGGTGTCGGCGATGGCCACGGCGGTGACCGCGCCGTAGCCCAGCGCGGCGAGCAAGTCGGCGGCGATGCTGGGGAAGGGCAGGCGCAGGCGCGGCAGGATCACGTCGACTGCGAGCAGCGCGCCCAGGGTCACCGCTGCGAAACCGCCGGCGAGGCGCGCGGCAAAGTCGAGCCATCGCACCGCCGTGGCGGCGTCGCTGGCCCGGGCCCCGAGGAGCAAGAGCGCCAGGAGTACGTAGGCGGAGGTCAAGAGCGCCGGGGTGCGCAGCCGCGCGCGGCGCTCCGGGGCGAAACGATTGACGATCGCCGCCACCACCACGAGGAACGCGAGCACCAGGCACACGGCGAAGGCGAGGTGTTCGGGCGCTAGCGGCATCGGACGCGGATCCTATGGCCCCCGGGCCACGCCCGGCAACGCTGGCACGCGCGTGGTGTAGCCGAGCACGGTCCCGAGGTCGGCGGACAAGCTCCACCGGGGCTCGGCGCTGGGCGACACGTCGACGATCGTCCCCGACGTGGAGAAGGTCACCAGGACCCCGTCGGCGTCCTCGTCCACGTCGCCGAGCGCGTACACCCACAGCGGCGGCTCGTGCTCGTAGCTCCAGGCCACGGTGGCGAGGCCCGTGGCGTCGTCGAGGTCGTAGCGCACCGCGCGCGAGCCGGTTTCTGCCACGCGGTTGTCGAACACGAGGATGCCACCGTCTACCCACTGGAACTGGTGCTGGTTGTAGATGGCCGCGTCCTTGTCGGCGAACTCGTAGGTGGCCGTGGGGCCGCCCAGCTGCCGGTGGAGCTTTCCGTCGCGGTCGAACTCCACGATCGCGTTCTGTCCCCGGAAGCCCGCCGTGTAGAGCTGGGTGTCCTCGTCCCAGTCGAGCGCGTTGCCGTGGGTCCAGTCCTCCTCCTGGTGCAAGGCGCCGCTGTCGCTGGGCGACCAGGCGTCGAAGGTGCTGAACACCTCGACCATCGTGTGCCCGGGCACCAGCTCCGTCACCCGGTTGCCATGCACCGGCACGTCGAATCCATCGACGTCGCGCACGTCCTCGAGCAAGAGGCCGAGGGTCTCGTCGGCGTGCTCCACGAAGTCGTGCGAGAAGTAGGGGATCTCCTCGCGGTAGAGCTCCTCGCCCGTCCAGTCCACGCTCACGATCTCCGGGGCATCCTCGGCGTCCGTCTCGCGCGACGCGGCGAACCACAGGCCGCGGCCGTCAACCCGGGGGCGCGCGCGGATCACGCGCGTGTCGCCTTCTTCCTGGAGAAACCACACGGCGCGGCCGTGCTCGTCCATGATGGTGACATAGGAGCTGTCGCCGAGCAGGCTTCCCACCATGTAGCCTTCCCAGCCGGGCGTGCCCTCGGTGGTCCAGGTGGGGAAATCGTTGGGGACGGCGGGTGACTCGAAGGTGGACGGTAGCGTGGTGGTGCCGCTCTCGGTGACGACCACGGCCGAGTAGGCGCCACCGCTCGGCAGGCCGAGCAGCGGCACGACGTGGGCCTCGTCGGAGGCTTCCTGCCACTCGGTGACGATGACGTCGGCCTCGCCGTCGTTCACCTCCACCCGGCTGCGCTCGGCGGTGGCCGACCACGTGGCCACCACCACCGGCCCCCGTGCCTCGACGCTGGCTGGCGTGAGTGTGCAGGCCAGCAACAACAACGTCAAGAGTCGTACCAGTGCGGCTTCACCAGCTGCTGGTAGTGCTCCACGTTGAGCGGGTTCACCCGCTTCTTCACCGCGTCGATCGCCATCGCGGCCGACACCTTGGTGAACCAGATGTACATGTCGCGCTTGTAGTGTACCCGGGAGAACAGGCCACGCAGGAGCCAGCGATTGTTGACGAACTGCTTGTTCATCTCGTACAGCGCCTGCGCGATCTCGTCGCGGGTGAGGTACTCGCTGTCGAGCACCGGGGACAGCCAGTCGAAGTTGTCGAAGTCGTCCTCGGTGATCCACCCCTCGCGGAGCGCCTCGTCGAAGATCGGCGTGCCGGGCACGGGGGTGATCGGGTGGAAGGCGGGGAAGTCGACGTCGAGCCCCTTCGCCATCTCCACCTGCTTGCGCAGCGAAGCGTGGTTTTCCTCCTTCACGCCCACGATGAAGGTCGCCTGGACGAATACCTCCGGGTACTTCTTCTTGAAGATGTCGATGGCCTCGGCGGCGATGCCCCCGGTGTAGAAGCGCTTGTCGAGCGAGGAGAGGGAGTCGTCCTCCGCGCGCTCCACGCCGATGAGGATGTGGGCGAGGCCGGCGCGGACGAGCTTCTCGAGGATGCCCTTCTTCTCGTCGCGGACGAGGCAGTCGGCGCGCATGAAGGCGAACCACTTCGTCTTCATGCCGCTCTTGATCATGCGCTCGGCAAACTCGTCGTTGAAGCGGGCGTCGATGTTCCAGGACTCGTCGACCCACACGTAGGAGCGCTTGCCGTAGCGGTAGTAGAGCTCCTCGATCTCCTCCATCACCCGGTCGACCGACTTGCTGCGCCAGCGCGGCGAGAGCTGCACCTTGCCCTGGTCGTCGTACTTGCGATCCGCCATCACCGTCCACCACGCGCAGAAGCTGCACGAGCTCACGCAGCCGCGGCTGTGGTGGATGGTGGTGCCGCCCGGCGAGAAGAGGTAGCGGCTCTTC
>VGRQ01000298.1 GCA_016875315.1 Deltaproteobacteria bacterium
AGGAACTCCTTCGGGAGCGGCGGCAGGTGCGCGAGGCGGGCATCGGGGTACAAGTCCTGCGGGGGAACGATGTGTCGAAGCGAGCGAGAACCTCGCCCAGCCCATTGCCGACCTCTGGACCTGGATCCAGTCCGACGCCTCGGGGCTGAAGGACACGGTCTTGCTCGTGGTGGTGGCAGACCACGGGCGCCACCGCTGGGACGACGAGTTCGACGCCCGAAACGTGGATGGCCTGCCCTGGGACTACGCCGACCACGGCGACCAGTGCGGCGGTTGCCGCGGCGTGCCCCTGCTCATGGCTGGCCCCGGCGTGTTCCGGGGCGCCACGGTGGAGCGCAAGTACACGCTGGAAGACCTCGCGGCCACGCTGGCCTTCGCGCTCGGGGTGGAGCTGCCCTACGCCGACGGCGTCGTGATCCGCGAGGCCTTCGCCGACGCCAGCGCCGCCGCCGATCGCGACGGCATGGCCCGGCTGGAACGCCACGGGGATCACCAGGCCGAGCAGCGCTGGACCGGCTCGCCGGTGGCGCGCAGCGGCATCGTGGTGGACGGGCAGCAGCTCGTCCAGGACTCCGACGGCGCCTTCCTTGCCGAGGACCCGGTGGTGTTTGCCGACAGCACCGGCGCGGTGCTCGCCTGCTGGCGCGAGGTGCAGGTGGGGCTCGCCGCCGCCGAGACCGACTGGCCGTGGACGCCCGCCTGCCAGCGCTACGACGGCAGCTGGACGAAGGTGGGCTTCGTCGACGCGCAGGTGGCCCCCGACTGGCGCCCCGCCCTCGCCGAGCACGCCGGGGCGGTGACCGCCGCCTACGCGAAGGACGCGCGCCAACACGACGACAGCCCCCGGGGCGGTGGCATCGCCATCGCCCGGCTCGAGAGCGGGGCCTGGTCGGCCCTCGGCGACCTCGACCTGGTTGCGCCCGGAACGCCGGCGCTCCATTCCACCGGCGACCGCCTCCTGCTCGCGGTGGCCCACTCCGACAGCTCGGTGGACGGGAGCCTCGATGCCGCCCGCTACACCCGGCACGTGTCGGTGTTCGACGCGCAGAACGGCGGCGAGCTGTACCGCACCGCCACCGAGCCCTGCCCGGCGCCCGGTGCGCCCGCCCGCTGCCACCGTCGCGACACGCGCCCGGAACTTGCCAGGCGTACCCAAGGGAGGCCGCCGCTGAGGCTCGAGTTGGGGGCGTTCCACGCCTCCGGGGCGCTCAGCGCAGCCCCAGCGGGCCGAGGTACACCACCCCCGCGTCGCGGTCTAGAGACCCTCACCCTCAGCGCTCATCGCCCATCCCCCACACCTCTGAACTTTGCCAAACGTCCTCGGCGCGATTCGAACGCGCAACCTTTGCCTTCAGAGGGCAACGCTCTATCCAATTGAGCTACGAGAACGCTATTTTTTTGATTCTACCGCAGTCGCCTACGCTCTGATCTTGCCAAGCTGTCCGACGCCTGCACCGGCTTCAAGGCGAGCGAGCCGCCGTCGGCTCAGGCCAAGAGGCGACTCAGCATCAGCAACGGGATCCCGAGGTTCGAGACCATGTGAGCGATGATCCCCGGCCAGGTGTTCCGGGTTCGCTGCGCCACGAACGAGGTCGCGAGGGTGATCGGGAGGTACGAGAGGAAGATCCCCAGGGTGTAGTGATAGAAGATGTGGAACAGGGCCCACCCGAACCCGTGGATCAGCCAGGTCTTCGCACCGAAGGCCAATTCCTGGCGGGGGAGGATATATCCCCGCCACCACAGTTCCTCGCCCAAGATGTTGAACACGAACAACCCGGAGACGAAATAGACGAAGAGACCCCAGGTGAAGGGACGTCCGAAGATGTGGGTCTGCCCATCGCTCAGTCCACTCATGAACGAGGAATAGCCCTGGGGAGGGTCGTAGAGCGGGACGTTGGCCAGCAGACCCTGGATCCAGGCGGTGACCGGAAACACCGGCAGGAGCACAACCGCCAAGGCTACCAGGGCAGCGGTCCAGGCCCAGGTCCGACCGTCCGGCCGCTCCAGTCGGAACCGCTCGCGGATGCCGGCCCAGGTCCAGGGCCGGCCCTCGAGCCGGTACGCCACGAATGCCGCGATCAGCATCAGTGCGAGCGGCGCCACGAAACCGGCATGGAAGGTCAGAAGCGGATCGGTGCCGGCCGCGGCCACCGCCGGCAGGACCCAGAACAGAAACAAGGTGAAGACGGCAGCGGGGATCCCGAACAGCAGCAGCGATCCGGTCCAGCCGAGGGGCTTCAAGTTCGTCATGGTTCGCTCGGGTTGGGATTCGATTGGTCGGCGGAACGGTTGGGAACGTTGCGGGTGAGCCGATAGCTGACCGCCGCGACGGCCACCGCGATGGCCAGAGCGAGCACCTCGCGGCGGGTGAGGGTCGCCATCAACCCGACGACTACCGCGATCGCCAGCACCGGTATCAACGGCCCGCCGGGAATCCGGAGCTGGACCCGCTCGTCGCCGGTTCGGCGGCGTTGCAGTACCAGCGTTGCCGCGCAGGCGACCAGGTAAATCGACAGGATGGCGCTCGAGGCCAACGCGGTCAGGGTGTCGAAGTCGCCGATGATGGCGAGAGTGCAGGCCAGCGTGGCGTGGATCGAGATCGCGACGGCGGGCGGAGGATAGGCAACATGAACCGCTCTCCGGGAGGTAGACCCGGTCATCGTAGCCCCCGCGAGCAGGCCCGACAAGCGGCGGGGAGTGCTCACGAGCTGGCCTCCAGCGGGTGAACCCGGTCACGATCGTCGTGCTCGCGGGCGAGCCCACCACCACCGTCCGCAGCCGCATCCGCTCCCCACGAGCTGGGCATGCCCAGCCATCGGCGCCCAGTACGCGCCTGGGCAGCTCCGCCCGACCGGGCGGGGCATCGCCGGCCACCTTCACCCGGGCGCGCCTCGCGTCCCGCTTCACCAGCCGAGGGGACGCCCGCGCTGCGGACCGCGCCGGCCGCGATGAGGACCAGGGCGGTCCCGCCCAGGGTGCGGGAGAGGGAGGCGAAGCGAGGGTCGACACCGCGGAGGACGAACGCAACGGTCAGGAGGGCACGCCGAGGAACAGGAAGATCATGGCGCAGGAGCGTAAGCACCCGGGGCCGCGCGGGGAGGTGTCTCCCCTCCGGTTCTTGATAGTCTCGGCGCATGGCCACCGATCTCGTCTCGCTCCTCGGCCGCCTCGAGGCCGCGGGGGCCTCGGACCTCTTCGTGACGGTCGGCAAGCCGCCCGCAGCGCGCGTACACGGGCACCTGCGCACCCTCGACGAGCCGCCGACCACCGCGGAGCACATGGATCAGGCCCTTGGCGAGCTTCTCCTGCCGGCAGCGCGCGCGCGGTTCGCGGAGCTCGGGGAGCTCGACGTGGGGGTCAACCTGCCCTCGGGGCGCCGGGTCCGGGTCTCGCTCCTGCGTCAGCAGGGATCGCTCGGCTTCGTCGCGCGCGCGGTGCCCCCCGGGGCCATCGCCTTCGGTGGGCTCGGGCTCCCTGCCTCCGTCGCGGAATTCGTCGACGAGGCGCGTGGCCTCGTGCTGGTCACCGGCGCCACCGGGAGCGGCAAGAGCACCACGCTCGCCGCCCTCGTCCACCACATCAACCAGGGGCGGGCCGCGCACATCGTCACCATCGAGGACCCCATCGAGTTCGTGCACCGCGACCTCCGGGCGCGCATCACCCAGCGGGAGGTGGGCACCGACAGCCCGAGCTTCGAGTCGGCGCTGCGTCAGGTGGTGCGGCAGAGCCCGGACGTCATCCTCGTCGGCGAGATGCGCGATGTGCAGTCGATGGGCGTGGCCATCAGCGCCGCCCTCACCGGCCACCTCGTGCTGGCGAGCATCCACGCCATCGACACCACGCAAACCCTGCAGCGCATCCTCGCCTACTTCCCGGACCAGATGCGTGCCCAGGCCGCGGTCGACCTCTCCCTCTGCCTCGTCGGCATCGTCTCCCAGCGGCTCCTGCCCAGGCCCGACGGCCGGGGGCGGGCCCTGGCCTGCGAGGTGCTCGCCAACACCCCCGCGGTGAGTCGTCTGTTGCGGGAACAGCGGGTCGCCGAGCTGCAGGACCTCATGCGCGGAAGCACGGATCCAAAGCTCCTGCCCTTCAACCAGTCCTTGCTCCGTCTCCATCGCGCCGGGGCTATCAGCTACGAGGCGGGGTTGGCCGCAGCGAGCAACCCCGACGAGTTCGCGCTGCTCGCCCGCGGCATGGCCTCGGGCACGAGCAGCTTCCGCGCGGGAGCCGACCAGACCGACCATGGCCTCGATCTGCAGGCGCTGCTCGTCGCCGCCGAGGCCCGCGGGGCGAGCGACCTCCACCTCACCGCCGGACGGCCGCCGATCGTGCGGGTGAACGGCGTGCTCTCCCCGCTCGACGAGCAGACGTTGAGCGAGGCCGACGTCCGCACGCTCCTGTACTCGGTGATGAGCGCACGGCAGCGGGCGATGTACGAGCTCGACCGGGAGGTTGACTTCGCCCTGCAGGTCGAGGGCGGCCGGCGCTTCCGGGTGAACGCTTACTACCAGAAGGGGCAGATGGCGGCGGCGCTGCGGGCGATCGCCCAGCGGGTGCCGACGGCCGACGAGCTGGGCCTGCCCGAGTCGCTGGTCCGCCTCGGGGATCGTCCCCAGGGGCTGCTCCTGGTCGTGGGGCCCACCGGGGCGGGCAAGAGCACCACGCTCGCCTGTCTCGTGGACCGGGTGAACCAGAGCCGCGCCTGCCGCATCCTCACCGTCGAGGACCCCATCGAGTTCGTGCACGAGAGCAAGCTGGCGACCATCGACCAGCGTGAGGTGGGCGCCGACACGGCCGGGTATGCGGCCGCGCTCAAGTACATCCTCCGCCAGGATCCGGACGTGGTTCTGGTGGGCGAGATGCGCGACCCGGAAACCATCGCGGCCGCGCTCACGGCGGCGGAGACCGGTCACCTCGTCCTCGCCACCCTGCACGCCAACGACGCCCCCCAGACCGTGGACCGCATCGTCGACGCCTTCCCCAGCCACCAACAGGACCAGGCCCGGGCCCAGCTCTCCGCCTGCCTGCTCGGGGTGATCTCGCAGCGGCTCCTCCCGCACCGGAGCGGGGTCGGGCGCACCGCGGTCTTCGAGGTGATGCTGGGCTCGCCGGCGGTGCGCACCCTCATCCGGGACGACAAGCTACACCAGCTCCACAACACCATGGAGACCGCTCGCCGCGAGGGCATGGTCACCATGGACCACGCGCTGAAGGAGGCCTACGAGGCGGGCCGGATCAGCTTCGAGGATGCGATGCGCTTCGTGGTGAACCCGCGCACCATCGTCCCCGTGCCGGGGCGGTAGGTGCGGGTCGTCGTCCTGGACTGCGGGGTGATCGAGCGACTGGACCCTCGCGAGTCCGCCGAGATTCTGCAACGTCGGCTCCACCAGGCCGGGCTCTTCACCGCCCTCCGCGGGACCTCCGTCCAGGAATTGGCGATCGGCCGACTGCCCATCGAGGTGCACCGGCTCGGCGAGATCGAGCGCGAGCTGGTGCGCGCCAGCCACCCCTTCGCCTGGCTCAAAGGGGAGGTGCCGCCGGCGGTCTACGCCGGGATGTTGGCGGTCTTCGTCGTGCTCTCAGGCATCGGCACCGCGATCTGGGGAATGGGCACGCTGTTCGCGATGGCGGCTTCGCCGGTGGTGCTCGCCGTGCCCGCGATCCTCGGGTTGGCCTACGTGGTGCAGCGGGAGCTTGCCCGGAGGGCGGTGCTCGGGGAAGCGTCGCGCGCGCGGGCCGAGGCGGCGCGGATGCTGACCGAGCGCGTCACCGAGCTCTTGGCGTCCACGTGGGTGGGCCACGGGGACAACGTTCAGGTGGTGAGCGCACCGCACCAGACCTGGCTCCGGGCGCGCCTCGCGGAGCTGCGCGCCGCGCGCACGCCGGGGGAGGGTCCGGAACGCGGCGCCTGCGTGGTGCGGCTCGAGGAAGCGCTCGCGCGCATCGAGGCCGCCTTGCGGGAGCCCGGTCCCGCGCTGGTGGCCGAGCGGCTCGTCGCGGATGTGGATGCACTCGCCGCCCTCGTGGCCGAGCTCCAGCTCCCCGCGCGCTAGCGACACATCGTTCCCCCGCAGGACTTGTACCCCGATGCCCGCCTCGCGCACCTGCCGCCGCTCCCGAAGGAGTTCCTTGCGACGCTTGTGGTTGAAGCGGCCCACGAAGCCATCGAAGTCCCCGAAGCCCTCGTCGCGCCACTGGAACTGGAAGCCGAGGCGCGGCGCGTAGCCAAGCCTAGCCAGGCGACCCGCCTCGGCGGCGGAGCAGAACAGCACGTGGTGCCCCGAGGCGCCGGTCTCGCGGCGAAACATCTCCACCGCCGGGTCGAGTCGCGCCGGGTCGCCCAGCACCCGCCCCGTCGACGAGGGGGTGAAGGGCACCGCCGTCGTCAGCTTGGGGTAGTAGCGCAGCCCAGCCCGCGCGGCGGCGCTCGCCCAGCTCCAGTCGAACACGTAC
>VGRQ01000299.1 GCA_016875315.1 Deltaproteobacteria bacterium
GGGGCTGTCATGGGGCGCGCTCCAGGCCGCGCCCCGGGGGCTCGTGGCCTCGGAGAGCTTTGGTCGCCAGCCGCTGGTGGCCCACCTCGCCCCGGCGCCCTTCGTCGCGGCGCTGGCCGCGATGAACCCGGCGACCGATGGCCTGCTCGCCGTCACCTCGGTACGCCCGGTGGACCGCATGAACACCTGGCTCGGCGAGCGCAAGCCGGGCCCCGTCGCCCTCAACCCGGCCGACGCGGCTCGCCTCGCCCCGGGGGGCACCCTCGCGCTCTCCACCCGCGAGGGCCACGCCGTCACCGCGCTCGTCGAGGTGTCCGACGCGGTGCGCGAGGGCGTGATCGTGATGCCCTTCGGCACCCCGGTCGCCATCCTCGAAGACCCGGGCTGGATCGTGCCCAACGCGCTGCTCGCGGCGGCCCCGCTCGATGCGTTCTCGGGGCAGCCGGTGAGTAATGGGGCCTCGGTCAGCGCACGATCGGCTTGTACTTGATCCGATGAGGCTGATCCGCCTCCGCGCCTAGCCGCTTGCGACGATCCTTCTCGTAGTCGTCGTAGTTGCCCTCGAACCACACCACGCGACTGTCGCCCTCGAAGGCAAGGATGTGGGTGGCGATGCGGTCGAGGAACCAGCGGTCGTGCGAGGTGACCAGCGCGCAGCCGGCGAAGCCGAGGAGCGCGTCTTCCAGGGCGCGCAGCGTGTCGACGTCGAGGTCGTTGGTGGGCTCGTCGAGCAGGATCACGTTCCCGCCACTCTGCAACATCGTGGCGAGCTGCAATCGATTGCGCTCGCCCCCCGACAGCGTGCCCACCTTCTGTTGTTGCTCGGCCCCCTTGAAGTTGAAGGCGCCGCAGTAGGCGCGGGCGTGGATCTCGCGGCTTCCCACCTTGATGACATCGCGCCCACCGGAGATGATGTCATACACCGACTTGCTGGGATCGAAGTTGCGGATCTGGTCGACGTAGGAGAGCTTGACCGTGTCGCCGAGCACCAGCTCGCCGCCGTCGGCCTGCTCCTGGCCCGTGATGAGCTTGAACAGCGTGGACTTGCCCGCCCCGTTGGGCCCGATCACGCCCACGATGCCGCCCTTCGGCAGGTCGAAGTTGACGTCGTCGAACAAGAGGCGATCACCAAAGACTTTCTTGAGGTGCTTGGCCTCGATCACCTTGTTGCCGAGGCGCGGCCCCGGCGGGATCACGATCTCCGCCTTGCCGCGACGCTCCTCCGGCTCGGCCTCGAGCAAGGACTCGTAGGCGGCCATGCGGGCCTTGCTCTTGGCCTGCCGGGCGCGGGGCGACATGCGCACCCACTCCAGCTCGCGCTCCAGTGTCTTGGCGCGGGCGGCGCTGGCTTTCTCTTCCTGCTCCAGTCGCTTCTGCTTTTGCTCCAGCCAGGAAGAGTAGTTGCCCTCCCAGGGGATGCCGTGGCCCTGGTCGAGCTCGAGAATCCAGCCGGCCACGTTGTCGAGGAAGTAGCGGTCGTGGGTGATGGCCACGACGGTGCCCTTGTACTCGTGCAGCGTGCGCTCCAGCCAGCCCACGCTCTCGGCGTCGAGGTGGTTGGTGGGCTCGTCGAGGAGCAGCATGTCGGTGGGCTGCAACAAGAGCTTGCACAGGGCCACACGGCGCCGCTCGCCGCCGGACAGCGTGTCGATGAGTTGGCTTTCCGGTGGCACGCGCAGGGCGTCCATGGCGATCTCGAGCTTGCGGTCGAGCTCCCAGGCGTTCTCGGCGTCGATCTTGTCTTGCAGCTCGGACTGCTCGGCCATGAGCGCGTCGAAGTCGGCGTCTTCGTCGCCCATCGCGTTGGACACTTCCTCGTACCGGACCAGGAGGGCCCGGGTGGCCTTCACCGCCTCCTCGATCTCCTCGCGGACGGTCTTCTTCAGGTCGAGCTTGGGCTCCTGGGGCAGGTAGCCGATGCGGGTGCCCTCGGCCGGCCAGGCCTCGCCGGTGAAGTCGGTGTCGATCCCCGCCATGACCTTCAGCAGGGTGGACTTGCCCGCGCCGTTGCCGCCGAGCACGCCAATCTTGGCGCCCGGGTAGAAACTGAGCCAGATGCCCTTGAGGACTTCCTTCCCGCCCGGCCAGGCCTTGCGGAGGTTCTTCATCACGTAGATGTACTGGTGGGCCATGGCCCGCCGGCTAACCTCGCCGGCGTAGCAGCGCCCCGAGGGCGGCGAGCAGCCCGAGAGCCCGCGGCGCGCCCGGTACTCGGCGAGGCTCAGGTAGGTGTCTTGCAGGGACCCACCCCCGATCTCGGCGAGGGCGTCGAGGTAGTCGGGCTCGCTGAGCCGGTCGCCCTGCGCCAGGGCGAGCCAGAGGTCGCGCAGGGTGGTGCCGTCTCAGGTGCCATGGGCGTGCTCGAGGTACTGGCCCACGATCGAGCCGCCGTACTCGTAGCAGGAGTAGGGCTCGTATTCCTCGATCTCCGGGTCGCGGGCGGGCCGCCGAGCCGGACGGCGTGAGTAAGGCAGCCCTCGCGGGCCTGGGCGAGGGTGGCGACGAGCAGGGCAGGGAACATCGGGTAGCCTCATAGCTGCGATTGCAGGCACCGTGTCGAATGACAGAAGAGGACGTGCCGATGGGGCGCCCGCGCGGCTACCCGGTGCCTGCTCGTCACTTCGCTGGCGGCTGGTTAGCGGCCGCGCCCCGTTCCTCACTCGGAGTCTGCTCGATGCTCACGATCACCCTCGCCCTGCTCGCCGGCTGTGCCCAGAAGAAGGACGTCGACGCGATGGAAGCCCGCCTCGCCGCACTCGAGGAGAAGGTGGCCACCCTCGAGAAGCGCGCTCCGGCCGGCCCGGCCTCTTCCGCCGAGGAAGAAGCCGCCAACGCGGTGATGAAAGGCGTCACCGAGGCCACCAAGAACAACGACTATGCCACCGCCAAGGCCAAGCTCCAGGAGCTGATGGCGAAGCACAGCAACACCAAGGCGGGCAAGGCCGCCGAGAAGATGTACCGCGAGGTGGGCCTCGTCGGCGCCGACGCGAAGCCGATCGACGTCGAGAAGTGGTACCAGGGCAAGGCCGCGCTGGGCGACAAGCCCGTCACGCTGCTGGTGTTCTGGGAAATCTGGTGCCCGCACTGCAAGCGCGAGATGCCTGAGCTCGCCAAGCGCGAGCAGGACCTCGAGAAGATGGGCATCCAGATCGTGGGTCTGACCAAGGTCACGAAGTCGGCCACCGAGGACAAGGTGCTCGAGTTCATGAAGGAGAGCGAGATCGACTTCCCCATGGCCAAGGAGAAGGAAGGCTCGATGTCGGAGGCCTACAACGTGTCGGGCATCCCGGCCGCCGCGCTGGTGAAGGACGGCAAGGTGATCTGGCGCGGGCACCCGGGCCGCCTCGACGACGCGACGCTCGCGAAGCTCGTCGGCGCCTAGTCTTTGAGCTTGCTGCTCGCTGCGACGTCGGCCCTCGTCTCCTCGGCGTGGGCGCTCGACTTGCACGTGGCGATGACCTCGCCCGCGGGCGAGCGCACCGCGGTGACGTACCACGACGTCGAGAGCGGGCCATTGCCCGCCCTGCGCTTGCCGGTGGCCAACGGCCGTCGATGGACGGCCGAGTTCGCTTACGACGGCGGCCCGGGCGTCGCTGCCCTCAAGCTCCGCCTGGTGGAGCAAACGATGGTGGGTCCCTTCCCCGGCGCGGTGCACCGCCAGCTCGGCGGGCGCATCGCGCTCTCCACGGTGGCGGCGTCGACCCGCTTGCCCGTCGACCCCCAGGCCACCCTCCCGAGCCCCATCTCGGTGCCCAGCGGCCCGGCCTGGGTGGTGGAGGCCAAGATGGTGGGCGCCGTGTCGAATGGCGACGGGGGCGTCGAGGCCACGAAGCTGGTGGAGATGGGCACCCAGGCGGCCTCGGCCGGCGACGTGGTCACCGCGCGCGATGTCCTCGGCCGGGCACTGGCGCAGTTCCCGGGCTCGCGACAGGCCGCGGCAGCGGAGCGAGTGCTCAAGGAGCTCGCTGCGGTGGGCCTCGCCGCCCCGGCCATCGCCCCCGAGAAGTGGATCCAGGGCTCGCTCGCCTACGCCGACGCGCCCGCCACGCTGCTCGTGTACTTCGAGGTGTGGTGCCCCCACTGCAAGCGCGAGATCCCGGAGCTCGCGGCCCGCGCGGAGTCGCTGCGCGCGATGGGCGTGCAGGTGCTGCTCGTGACGCGCCTCTCCAAGACATCGACCGAGGAGGGCACGCTGTCCTTCCTCGCCGAGTACGGGGTGCCCTTTGCCACCCTGGTCGACGACAACTCGCGGATGACCGACGCCGCCGCCGTGAGCGGCATCCCCGCCGCGGCGATCGCGCGCGACGGGGTGATCATCTGGCGGGGCCACCCCGCGAGGCTCGACGACGCGACGTTGCGCGGACTGCTCGGCGCGCCGTAGCGCGGCGTCGCCGGTGGCTACCGCTCGCTCCCTCCGGCCTCCCCCCTCCAGCCTCCCTCCTGGCCGGTGATCGCCTCCACGAAGCGCGTGCCCAGCTCCTTGTAGCCCTCGGCGCTCAGGTGGATCAGGTCGCCGGCCGCGAGCTTGGGACTCGCCCCGAAGTACCAGCGCAACATGGAGCCTGCGCCCCCCATCGCGGCCTGGAGGTCCCAGGTGGCGCAGCCGAACTCGGGGCCCACCTCGCGCTGCACCCGCGCCACCCACTCGGTGGCCGGCCAGGTGCCGTACGCGCCTTTCTTGAGGAGCTTCCCCCGGTCTGAAGGGCCGACGAGCACGCACGCGGCGGCGGGGGCCACCGTGCGCATGCGGGCGAGCACGGCGCGCAGGTCGGTGGCGTAGCGCTCCGGCGTGAGCGAACGATCGTTGGCCTCGTTGGTGCCATAGGCCATCACCACGAGATCCGGTGTGCGGCGGGCGAGGAAGGGCGCCACCAGCGACATGTCCCAGCGCAGCCACGACGAGGCCGTCCGGCCGGACACGCCGGCGGCGTCGACCACCACGCCCGGCTCGTCGCGCTCCATGTAGGTGCCGTAGACGCGCACCGGTCCGTCCGCCATCACCTGCAGGCGGTGCGGCCCGTCGTGTACGCGCAGCACCACCATCCCGGGCCCCTCGGGGCCCTGCGCGCTCACCTCGATGGGCGCGGCGCCGTCGACGATCAAGCGGAGCTTCCCGGCGCCGGGCTCGCGGAGGTAGGCCACCTCGAAGCGGCTCACCCGTTGTCCCTGGGGGTTGGACTTCGTGGTTTGCACCCAGCCGAAGCTGGCGAGGTCGGCGGGGCTCACGTCGATGCCGGCGGGGCCGTACTTGCCGTCCTCGCGGCCGTCGCGACGGTCGACGTGGTCGGAGTACCACGTGCCCCCGGCGCAGAGGTTCACGTCGCTGGCGCGGTAGCCCTTCCACGGCGGGCCGGGCATCACCAGGCCGTGTCCCCCGTCGCCGAATCGTTCTTGCAACAGGCGACGCACCTGCCCGGTGAAGAACTCGCCCGCCACGTGCGAGGCGCCGTAGAAGGCCACGCGGGTGCTCTGCTGGCGCGCGGCGGCCCGCATGAACACCTCGCGGACGGCGGCGATGTCGGCGTCGCGACCGCGCAGGGGCTCGATCGGGACGGTGCTCACGTCGTAGGGGGCGCTCAGCTCGGCGCTGGCTACCGGCTCCATCTTCGGTTGGTCGACGGCCGGGGTGGCCGGGGTGGTGGGCGCCTCGGTGTCGGCCACGGGGCTCCCCGGCGGCTTGATCGTGGCCCTGGTGCTGCACTCGTCGGTGGGCAGCGTGGTCGGCGACAGCGACACGACCTGCACCCAGCTCGGCTCGGCCGCGAGCGCGAGTGTCAACAATCCCAGCATCATGGTTGCCCCTCCGCTTGCCACTGCCCGAAGCCGGCCTCGATCGCGTCGGCGAGCATGTTCCCCACGAGCTCTTGTCCCACGGCGGACAGGTGGAGCAGGTCGGCCCATGCAAGCGTCGGCTTGCGCGTGCTCCAGCGCACGATGGCGCCGTCGCCGCCCATGGCCGCTCGCGCGTCCCAGAAGGCGCAGCCCTCGGCCTCGGCCACCGCCCGCTGCGCCGCGACCATCTTCGCCATGGCGGGCTTGCTCCGGGGCTCGCCGCCCTCGCGGGTGCCCTGGTCGAGCGGGGTGACGAGCAGGCACCCGGCCGCGGGCGCGCCCGCGCGGAGGATCTGCACCGCCTCGCGGTAGATCGACTGGTAGCCCTCGCCCTTGCCCACCATCACCGCCGGGAAGCCCGTCTCGTTGCCGCCGATCATCACCACCACGAGGTCGACCGAGCGCTCGGCTACTTGCGCCGCGAGTGCGCCCTTGTCGTGGTACTTGAAGGACTTGCTCCCCACGCCCACCACGCCGAGGGCGTCCCAGACCACCCCCGGCCCGGCCGTTTCCATCACCGCGCCGTAGAAGGTGACCGGCCCGCCCGAGGCGCCGAAGGCGAGCTTGGTGAACGGCGCCCCGGGAGAGAGCCGCCGCACCACGTCGG
>VGRQ01000300.1 GCA_016875315.1 Deltaproteobacteria bacterium
GCGCACTCGCCGCGCTCGACGGCCTGCGCGTCCTGGCCGCGCACCGCGCCGGTCCCCACGGGGTGGTCGCGCTCAACCGCGCGATCGCCGAGCGCCTGCGGGGGAGCGGGCGCGAGCCCTGGTGGGTCGGCCGCGCCATCCTCGTCACCGAGAACGACTACGAGCACGCCCTGTGGAATGGCGACGTGGGCCTCGTCACCCGTGCCGCCGACCGGAGCTGGGTGGCGATCTTCCCCGCCGCCGGTGGCCCGCGGGAGGTGCCCGTGGCCGCGCTGCCCGCGCACGAGTCGGCCTTCGCGATGACCATCCACAAGAGCCAGGGCTCCCAGTTCGACCACGCCGTGGTGGTGCTGCCGAGCAAGGGCACGCCCCTGCTCACTCGCGAGCTGGTCTACACCGGCATCTCGCGCGCGCGCCGCAGGCTCACCCTGGCCTGCCCGGCCTCCGTGCTGGAGGTCGCGGTGTCCCTGCGCGTGCGCCGCGCCAGCGGCCTCCCAGCGCGGCTACGCGCGCAGGGCTCGGGAGGGGCATGAAACAGGTCTGGATCCCCCGCATCGGCCCCCCGGAGGTCCTCGAGCTGCGCGACGCGCCGGACCCCGAGCCCGGCCCCGGCGAGGTACGCATCGCCGTGGAGGCCGCCGGCGTCAACTTCGCCGACCTCATGGCCCGCCAGGGCCTGTACCAGGACGCGCCGCCGCTCCCCTGCGTGGTGGGCTACGAGGTGTCGGGCGTCGTCGACCGCGTGGCCGACGGGGTCGATCCCGACTGGCTCGGCAAGCCGGTGCTCACCCTCACGCGCTTCGGCGGCTACAGCTCGATGGTGTGCGTGCCTGCGTCGCGACTGGCGGTGCGTCCCGAGGGGATGAGCGCGGCGGTGGCCGCGTCGATCCCCGTCGTGTACCTCACGGCCTGGATGCTCCTGCGCGTGATGGGGCGGGTGGAACGGGGCGACCGCGTGCTGGTGCACGCAGCGGCGGGCGGCGTCGGCCTCGCGGCCATCGATCTCTGTCGCGACGCGGGGGCCGAGATCTGGGGCAGCGCGGGCAAGACCAAGCACGGCTTCATCGAGGCCCGCGGCGTGGATCACTGCCTCGACAGCCACGCCGACGAGATGCCGTCGCTCGGCATGGACCTCATCCTCGACGCGCGCGGCGGCGGGAGCTGGGCGAGGGGCCTCGACGCGCTGCGCCCCGGCGGGCGGCTCGCCCTGTTCGGGATGTCGTCGATGGCCCGCTCGGGCGACAGCCGGTCGATCGTCAACGCGGTCTCCGCGCTCTGGGCCGTGCCCTGGCTGAAGATGAACCCGGTGGCGCTCATCAACCGGAACCTCGGCATCCTCGGGGTGAACATGGGTCACCTCTGGGACGAGGGGGAGCGCGTGGGCGCCTGGCTCGCCGCCATCCTGGCCAAGCACGAGAGCGGCGCGATCCGTCCCCACGTGCATGCCGCGCTGCCTTTTTCCGAGGCGGCCGAGGCCCACCGCATCCTCCATCGCCGCGAGAACATCGGCAAGGTGGTGCTCGTCCCCTGATGGGCTCAGCGCCCCCGGCGCCGCGTGTCCTCGTCGACCGTGAAGCTCAGGTTTTCCAGTTCCGCCTCGTCGGCGGGGAGCGTTTCCAGGTAGCCGCTGGCGCGGAGCAGCTCCGAGAAACCGTCCACCGCCGCCACTCGTGGACCGGTCGCACCTGGGTAGGGGCCGCCCGGCGGCGGCACCGAGGCGCCGGCCGACTTGGCGAAGGGCGAGGGGCGGGGAGAGACCGTCGGCACCCGGCGCGCGCCGAGCGCACGGGCCAGCGCGCCGTTCGCGTTGCGGATCTGGCTCGCGAGCGTGGCGAGCACGCTCTCGCGCCAGCGCGAAGCGGCCTCGCCGTCGAGCGCGTCCCAGGCCGCGCGATCCATCCGGAAGAGCCAGCCCGCCGTCACCGCCACGCAGGAGGCGGTGCGCGGCCCCATCTCGATCATCGTGTTCATCCCGAACTGCTGCCCGGCACGCAGCTTGGTGAGCAGCTCGGCGCGGTCGCCCCGCACGTTGCGCAAGACATCGATCTCCCCGTCGGCCACGAGCCACAGCGCGTTGCTCGACTCCCCCTCGAGCACGATCACCTCGCCCTCGGCGTATGACTGCGGCACGAACGCGGCGGCGAGCGCATCCTCGACCTCGGGCACGAGCTCCCCAAGACCCGGCATGCGCCGGAGGAGTGGCCCCAGCGGGGGACATGGCATCGAGGGCGCCCCCGGGCGAAGGGTGCGCCAGAGCCTCGCCAGCACGCCGGGCTCGGCCCGCCGCGGCTGCTCGTTCCCACCCGTGGCGTGCTTGGCAATCTCGCGGCTGGTGTGGCCAACCCGGCGCACGAGCGCGCGCAGGGCCTGGTCGAGCAAGCAGGCGTACACCTCGCTGCGCTGGAAACGCAGGGCGCGCAGGTCGGGCGTGGGCAGCACCAGCACCGTCGCGTCGCGATCGGCTGCCAGCGTGGCGGTTCGCGTGGCGCCGAGGAAGAAGGCGCTTGCCTCCCCCACGAGGTCGGGCGCGCGCACCCGCCCCACCTCCGCGCCATCGAGCGAGGCCACCAGCTCGCCCTCGACGAGTATGCCCAGCTCCGACACCGCCTCGCCCTGCCGCCACAGCACCTGGCCGGCGACCAGCGACTCGGGGAGGAAGTGACCAGCCACGCGGCGCAGCTCGTCGCGGGGAACGCGCCTGAACCAGGGGATGTCGCCCAGCAACTCGGGAACGGTCCGCATAGGTGCGGCTTATCCTGGTCTTTCCGGGGCGCGCCGCACCAGTGCCATCGTGAGCGCGTTGATCGCCGCGGGCGTGACCCCAGGCACGCGAGCCGCCGCGCCGAGAGTACCCGGTCGCGACCGTGCCAGCCGCTCCCGCACCTCGGTGGACAGGCCGTGTACCGCGCCGAGGTCGAGACCAGCGAGCGACACTCCCTCGTGTTGTCGCGACTGCGCCATCCGCACCGCCTCGCGCGCGATGTAGCCCGCGTACTTCATGTCGATCTCCACCTGCTCGGCGGCCTCGGCGTGCGCCGCGTCGCCGAAGGCCTGTCGCCAGGTGGCCTCGGGGCGGCGCAACCACGCGGGCGCCCGCGCGGCCAGCGCCGCGATCTCAGCCTCCTTCGCCCGGTACCGCGCCCAGGCCTCCCCCGCCACGAGGCCGAGCGCGTGGGCCTGGGGTGCCAGGCGGCGGTCGGCGTTGTCTTCCCGCAGGTGGAGGCGATGCTCGGCGCGGCTCGGGAACATGCGGTAAGGCTCGCCGCCCACGCCTCGGCTCACGAGGTCGTCGACGAGCACGCCGATGTAGGCATCCTGTCGCGACAGGCACAGATCCACGCCCGCCGCGTGGGCCCCGGCCACCAGCCCCTGCGCCGCCGCCTCCTCGTAGCCGCTGGTGCCGTTCACCTGCCCCGCGAAGAAGAGGCCGGGGAGACCGGGGAAGGCAAGGCGATGGTCGAGCTGGGTAGGGTCGACGTAGTCGTATTCCACCGCGTAGCCAAACTGCAGGATCTCCGCCTGTTCTAGACCCTCGATGGAGTGGACGAAGGCAAGCTGCACGTCGCGAGGCAGGCTGGTGCCCGTGCCGTTGACGTACACCCGGTCGGACTGCAGCCCCTCGGGCTCCAGGAACAACTGGTGGCGCTCCTTCTCGGGGAAACGCACCACCTTGTCCTCGATGGACGGGCAGTAGCGCGGGCCTCGCCCCTCGATGGCGCCGCTGAACAAGGGAGACCGGTGCAGCGCGCCGCGGATGATGGCGTGCGTCTCGGGCGAGGTGTACGCCACGTGACAGTCGCGACGGGGCAACGAGCGCGACCGCGGTCCGAAGCTGAACTGGCCCTCGCCGGCGTCGGGCTGCACCGCGAGCCGGTCCCAGTCGACGCTGCCCGCGCGCAGCCGGGGGGGAGTCCCCGTCTTGAGCCGGCCGAGCCGGAGTCCCAGCCCCGCGAGCCGCGAGGCCAGCTGCCGCGCCGCGCTCTCGCCCACCCGCCCTCCGGGCACCTGGTCCTCGCCGCAGTGCATCACCGCGCCGAGGAAGGTGCCGGTGGTGAGCACCGCCCGCGGCGCCCGGATCTGTTCCCCGCTCGCCAGCAGCACCCCCGCCAGCGCGCCGCCCTCCACCACGCAATCGGCCACCTCGCCCTCGACCACCGCGACGCCCGCGCGGGCCAGCTCCTCGGCCATGCGCGCCGGGTAGCGGTCGATGTCGACCTGCGCGCGCGAGGCCTGCACCGCCAGCCCCTTGCGCGTGTTGAGGCGCCGGAACTGGATGGTGCAGTCGTCGGCCACGCGGGCCATGGCGCCACCGAGCGCGTCGATCTCGCGCACCAGCGCGCCCTTGGCGAGCCCGCCGACCGCCGGGTTGCACGAGAGGCGCCCCACCTGGTCGCGAGAGAGCGTGACGAGCCTCACCCGGCGCCCGAGGCGAGCCGCCGCCAGCGCCGCCTCGCAGCCCGCGTGGCCGGCGCCGACCACGACGACATCGCAATCCCGTTGTTCCATCGCCTCACGTTGGCCAGATGTATCAGTGATACACGCGCGTGTATCGCTTGCGGATCGGGCCCCGCCGCTACTATACCGGCGGGCGTTCGCGCGGCGCCCGCGCGGGGAGACCCCGATGTTTCGCAAGCTCCTCCACCTGATCCCGTCCCTGTCCCTCGTGGGCTGCGCGGGCTGCACTGGCGAGGAGGAAGCCGACGCCGTCGTCTCCCTCCTCAACGAGAACAACTACGAGTGGTCCGGCGGCCTCAACATCCCCTCCTACGAGACCGCCGAGTTGGTCGACATCCACTTCGACTGGTCGGGCCTCGACAAGGACATGCTCTGTCACGACATGGATCCGGTCGCCGACATCGACAGCGCGGGCCTCACCCGCTTCCCCTTCCTGACAGAAACCGAGGTGGCCGAGGGGCTCACCAACAACAGCCTGCTCCAGTCCGACACCAGCGGCTACGTGTCGTGCGAGCCGGGCGACCGCACCGAGTGCTGGCTGAGCGAGTTCAGCTTCGGCGGCACCCCGTACGACACCATCAACGTCTACAAGGAAGACGGGGGCACCTTCCTGTTCAACCTCCAGACCGGCACCGAGCCCGGCCAGGGGGCGCGCTTCGTGGCCTTCCTGCAACCGCGCGCGACGAGCGACGTCACCGAGCTGTTCTTCACGCCGAATTGCGAGGTGGCCCAGATGGAGGTGGAGTTCGAGGCGCTCACGCCCGTGGAGCTGAGCATGGACGGCCCCTGGACCATCGAGTGGAGCAAGCTCAGCATCGCCGGCAACGGCCTGCCGGTGATCCCGGGCGACCTGGACGAGGTCATGGTCGCCAGCTACGACGGCTACGAGCTCAGCGACCTCGAGGCGCAGTTCATCGACCTCGATCTCATCGCCACCGACCTGTACACGCTGCAACTCGACGGCGGCACCGAGGCCACCCTCTCTGGGCTGGTCAACGCCGAGGGCGAGGCCTTCCCCGGTTTCACCACCGACCAGACGTGGTTGCTCGCGCTGCGATGCACCTCCTGCACCAACCCGGCGCCGGTGTTCATGAGCGTGGTCAAGGTCGTCGAGTAGGATTCTCGGCGCGGGATGTGAGATAGTCCCCGCATGCGCTGGCGGGGACTCGTCTTGCTCGCGGGCCTCGTGGCCCCACTCCTGGTCACCCTGCCGCGGCCCGTGAACTTCGACGAGGCCAACTTCCTCATGCTGGCGGAGGGGGCCTGGGCCGACCCCTGGCGCCCCCACGACACCCTCGTGAACTGGCAAGGGACGACCGAGCGCGCCTTCGACGTGCTCTCCAACCCGCCGGGCATCGCGTGGTGGCTGGCGCCGCTGGTGGCCGCCCCCGCGTGGCTCCAGCGCGCCTCGATGTTGCCCTGGTTTGCCCTGGCCACCTGGGGCGCCGCGCTGCTCGGTGGCCGCTTCGGGCGTTCCGGGCTCGAGGGCGCGCTCTTCCTCCTCACCGCGCCCATCGTGCTGCTCTCCGCCACGGCGCTGTTGCCCGACATGCCCCTGTACGCCTGCGTGCTCGCCGGTGTCGGCGGCTACGTGTCGCGACTCGATGCCGGTCGCAGCGCCTGGCCCTTCGCCCTCCTCGCGGGCCTCGGGGCCTGTTTTCGCTACTCCGGGCTCGCGGTCGTCCCGCTGCTCTTCTTCTACGCCTGGCTCCATCGCCGCCCGCTGGGGCCGGCGCTGGCCGCGCTCTTGCCCACGGCCCTCCTGGCCCTGCACGACCTGCACGCTTACGGCGCCTGGCACTTCCTCGCGATGGGCAAGTTCCAGTCGGTGTCCAACGGCCCCGCCGACCTCGCGCACAAGGCCGCGGCCATGGTGGCGATGCTGGGCGGCGCCGCCGCGTTGCCGGTGTTCGCGTGGCGCGGCCCGGCCTCGATCGGCGCCGGCCTCGGCGCCCT
>VGRQ01000301.1 GCA_016875315.1 Deltaproteobacteria bacterium
CTCGCGATGCAGTCGCAACTACCGAGGGTGAAGGACGCCGACGTGGTGATCGTCAACCCGACCCACTACGCGGTGGCGCTGCGCTATCGCCGCGAGGAGAACGCGGCGCCGGTGGTCGTGGCGCGCGGTGTCGATCACCTCGCGCTCCAGATCCGCACCGAGGCCAGCCGCCACGAGGTGCCCATCATCGAGGATCGCCCGCTGGCCCGAGCCCTGCACGCCCGCACCCAGTTCGGCCTGCCGATCCCCGCCGAGTTCTTCGGGCCCGTGGCGCAGGTGCTGGCGATCGTCTACCGCCAGCGCGCCGCGCGGCAGCGCCCGGTGGCGCCGCCGTCGCGCGGGGTGAGCGCGCCGCGGTAGACTACCGGGCTGATGCTCCTGCTCCTCGCCGCATGCTCCGAAGACTTTTCCTCGGGAAAGGATGGCGGCGTGTGGTTCGACGACGACCCGGTGGCGGCGCCCGACACGGCAACGGAGCTCCGCGAGCCCCAGGTTGGCTTCCTCGACCCCCGCACCGAGGAGTATTTCGACCCCGACGACCCGGTGCGGGTGGAGGTCCTTGCCGGCGATCCCGACGGTGGCTCGCTCACCGAGCTGGTGCTCGCCTGGTCGGGGGCCAGCGACGGCCTCGCCGACCTGCCCCTCGCCCCCGGGGTCGACGGGATGGCCGACTTCACCCTCGATCCCCTGCCGATCGGCGACTACACCGTCACCGTGGTGGTCACCGACGTCGCCGGGCTGGTGGCCACGGCCACGCAGGCATTCCACGTCGTGGCGCGCGACGCCGACGCCGACGGCTTCGAACACTGGGGCCTCGGCGGCGAGGACTGCGACGACGAGGATCCCGCCGTCAACCCCGACATCGCCGAGACCTGCAACGGCGTCGACGACGACTGCAACGGCACCATCGACGACGGCGTCACGCTGGTCTTCTACGCCGACGCCGACGCCGACGGTTTCGGCGACGCCTCGGTCGTGGCCGACTTCTGCGAGGCACAGCCCGGCTGGGTGAACGACGCCACCGACTGCGACGACGGCGACGCCACCGCTTTCCCCGGCAACCCCGAGACCTGCGACGGCGTGGACAACGACTGCAACGCCGAGATCGACGAGGGGGTGAAGACCACCTTCTACGCCGACACCGACGGCGACAGCTACGGCGACCCGGCGAGCACCTACGACGCCTGCGCCGTGCCGGGCGGCTACGTGGCGAACGCCGACGACTGCCTCGATACCGACGCCACGGTGAGCCCGGCCGGCACCGAGGTGTGCTTCGACGGGCTCGACAACGACTGCGACGGCACCTCCAACAGCTGCGGCATCGAGGGCGACATCGACCTGTCCACGGCCGACGCGCAGTTCCGAGGCAGCAACGCCGACGACTACGCGGGCACCTCGGTGGGTGCCGCCGGGGACTGGAACAACGACGGCTACGCCGACTTCATGATCGGCGCCTGGGGCAACGACGACGGCGGCAGCGGCGCGGGCGCCATCTACGTGGTGACCGGCGGCACCGTTGGGGCCAACGACCTCGACACCGTGGCGGTGGCGCGCATCCTCGGGGGCGACGCGGGCGACGGTGCCGGCTGGTCGGTGGCCGCCGTGGGCGACTGGGACGCCGACGGCCAGGACGACGTGGCGGTGGCGGCCTGGTACGACGATGGCGGGGGCACGGACGCCGGCGCCGCCTACATCGTGGAGGGTGGCAAGACCGGTGACATCGACCTCTCCAGCGGCGCGCGCACCATCCTGCTCGGCGAGGACGCGGGCGACTACGCTGGCTACGCGCTGGGCGGCGGGGCCGACGTGGACGGCGACGGGTACGACGACCTCGTGGTGGGTGGTCCCGGGGCCGACGACGGGGGATCCTTGTCGGGCGTGGCCTGGCTCGTCCCCGGTCCCACGGCGGGGGCGATCGACTTGTCGGCGGCGGAGTCCACGATCATCGGCGAGTCCGCCTCCGACCAGGCGGGCACGTCGGTGGCGTTGATCGGCGACAGCAACGGCGACGGTCTCGGCGAAGTGCTGGTGGGCGCCGTGGGCGACGGCAGCGGCGGCGCGGGCTCGGGGGCGGCCTACCTGCTGCTGGGGCCGGTGAGCGGCGACGTCGACCTCGGGTCGGCCGACCTCACCTGCGTGGGCGAGAACCTCGGCGACCAGGCTGGCTACGCGGTGTCGACCGCGGGCGACACCAACAGCGACGGTTACGACGACTTCCTCGTCGGCGCGCCCTACTACGACTACGGTGCCGCCGATGCCGGCGCGGCGTACCTGCTGCTCGGCAACGCGCACAGCGGAAACTTCGACCTCTCCGGGGCGGACGGCGCGGTCGCCGGCGAGGGCGGTGACGACGGCGCGGGCTGGTCGGTCGCGCCCGCAGGCGACATGGACGGCGACGGCGACGACGACATCCTCGTGGGCTCGGTGCTCGAGGACGCCGGCGGCAACAACGCCGGCGCGGCCTACCTGGTGTACGGCCCGGTGTCGGGCTTCGTCACGCTCCTGTCGGCCAGCGCCAAGCTCATCGGGGAGCGCGAGGGCGACTACGCCGGCAACACCATCGCCGGCGTGGGCGACACCAACGGGGATGGGAAGTCCGACGTGCTCGTGGGCGCGCCCTACGAGGACTACGGCGTGGGCAGCCGCTCCGGTAGCGCGTACCTGCTCCTCGGCCAGGGGATCTGAGGGTGGAACCCGGCTACCCGGGCCGTCGCTGGAAGGTGGTCCTGGTGTGGCCTGGGGCCGCGTCGACCATCTCGCCGGTGCCGGGGTCGGCGATGTTGCCGGTGTTGCTCCTCGACACGGAGCATGCCGCCGCTGCCGCCGCGCTCGTGTCGCGACTTCGCCTGGAGGGGGCAAACGCCATCCTCATCGAGGAAGCTGCCGACCGGGCGGCCACCTGCCCTGATCACCCTCCCCAGTTGCTGGGACGAAGTTGCCAGTCGTGTGGTCGCGACATCTGTGCCGTGTGCAGGCTCGAGGCGCGCGACCAGCGGCTGTGCCCGGCCTGCGCGGGAGATGGGCGCAAGGCGGCCCGACTCCGTCGCCTCCGGCAGTTGTTCGTGCTCTTCTGCTTCAGCGTGTTTCTCTACCAGGTGGCGGACTACTGGCGAGACGAGCAGCGGCGTCTCGACCCGAGCAGCACGGTGACCGTGGCCATCTTCCAGCTCGGCCAGCCGCAGATGCTGGAGAGCGCGATCGTGCGGCAGCTCAACGACCCCGATGGCGACTTCGCCCTGCAGCACATCGGCCCATGGTTCGCGCGAGAGCGGCAACGGCTCACCGGGCAGCCAAGGCCGCCGGTGCAGATCAGCACTTTCGGCCCGTGGAACCACGCCGTGGCGCCGCCGTCGCTCGCCGAGCCGGACGACCCCTGGTGGAAACAGGCATGGCTGTCCTTCCGGTATCCGCGCTACTTCCACGCGATCGCCCGGGAACACGGCGGCGATCCCGACCTCTGGGATGCCCGAGTCTACGTGATCTACGCCGACACCGCGGGCGATGTCGCAGCCCACAGCCGGGGCTCCAGCGTGGGCCGCGTGGCGGTGGCCTTCGTGTCGATCTCCGAGCCGAACCCCGCCTACGCCCAGATCACCGTGGCGCATGAGCTATCCCACATCCTCGGCGCGGAAGACCTCTACGACCCGGGGACGGGGCTGCCCGTGATGCCGGAGGGACTCGCAGAGCCCGGTCTCGTCCCTCGCTTTCCCCAGCATTTCGCGGAGGTGATGGCGGTAGACCGTGCCCTGTCGCCCACGAGCGAGGTGGAGGTGCGCTCGCTCGACGAGGTGCTGGTGGGCTACCACACCGCCGCCCTGATGGGGTGGTTGGCGCCGGAGCAGGCGGAGCTGATGTACCGGGAGAACTAGGCGGGCAGCGCCGCCGCCGCTCGGGACACCTCGACCCGCACCATCTTCTTGCGCCAGGTGACGGCACTGAGATGCGTGGCCAGGGGTTGCACGGCCGCGTGGGCGGCGTCAACCAGTTCCGGCACGTTGCGACCGGCCACCGCCACCGGTCGCGGCCCCACCGCCGAGATCACGGCGCGGTAGCCGTCATCGTCGCGCGAGACGGCCACCAGGAGCTGCGCGTAGTCGATCGCGGCGCGCAGGCGGAGCTTCCGGTGCACCACGGCGGGCGGCCGGGCGGGGAGCCTCACCCCCGCGATGATCTCGCCCGGGGCCAGCGGCGGAACTCGGCCGTCGGACTGACACATCGCTGATACATCGATGCTTCGCTCGCCCCCGGGCCCATGGACCCGGACCTGGGCACCGTAGAGCCACAGCGCGGGCACGGTGTCGGCCGAGTGCGCGGCGTAGCAGCCGCTCCCTCTCGGCGCCACGTGACAGATTGTGCCCTCGCACTTGAGACAGCCTCCGAGGGCCACTCGCCAGCCCTCGGGCTGGTTGTAATACACGCACCGTGTATCAAGGGCGAGGTTGCCGCCGAGGGTCGCCATGCCCTGGATCGTGGGCGTGGCCACGGTGCGACAGGCGGCGGCGAGAGCTGGATACTCCGCGTTGACCCATGATACACGTGATACATCACGCAGGCTCAATCCCGCCCCGAGCTGGCGTGGCGACTGCTGGTAGAGCGCCTCCAGCCGCCGCGTGGACACCAGCACCGAGGGCCGGAAGAGCCCGTGCTTCAGCGAGGGCAACAGGTCGGTTCCGCCCGACAGGATCTTGGCACCGGGCTCGGCGGCGAGCCGCGCCGCCTCGTCGAGCGTGCCGGGTGCCTCGTAGTTCAGCCGCGGGAACGGGAGCATCAGGCTGTCCCCCGCTGCTTCCGCTCCAGCGCCTTCAACACGCGCTCGGGGGTGAAGGGCGGCGCCTGCAACCACAGGCCGGTGGCGTCGAAGATGGCGTTGGCGATGGCGGGGGCGGTGGAGAGTTGTGGTCCCTCCCCGGCCTCCTTGGCGCCGAGTGGCCCCTCGGGATCGTTGGACTCCACCGGGTAGACCAGGATCTCCGGGCACTCGTGGACGGTGGGGATCTTGTACTCCAGGAGGCTCGGCGCGCGCACTCGCCCGCCCTGGTAGCTCTGCTCCTCGCTCATCGCCTCGCCCACGCCCATGTACACGCAGCCCTCGATCTGTCCCTCGACGATGGCGAGGTTGAGCACCTTGCCGCAGTCGTGCGCCACCCACACCTTGTCGACGGTGACGACGCCGGTGTCGGGGTCGACCGTCACCTCGGCCACTTGCGCGGTGAAGCTGTAGGCCGGGCTCGGGCCCACCGACTGGCGACGGAAACGACTGCCGATCTTGGGGGGCGTGTAGCCCCCCGCCTGCACCAGCGGGCCGAAGCTCTCCTCGGCGAGCCAGACGGCGTCGACCCATGATACACGCGATGTATCAGTGCCGACTCCCTCAGGGGTGAAGCTGATATTTGATGCTTCCGTGGCGTATTTCGCTGCGACGGCGCTGGCGATCTTGTCGCGCAGGGGGCGCACGGCGGCGAGGCAGGCGTTGCCGGCCATGAAGGTGACGCGGCTCGAGTAGCTGCCGAGATCGACCGGCGTGAGCGAGGTGTCGGCCTCGATCACCCGCACGTCCTCGGGGCGCAGGCCCAGCTCGCTGGCGGCGAGGGCGGCGAGCATGTGGTTGCTACCCTGGCCGATGTCGGCGGTGCCGGAAAACAGCGTGACCTCGCCGCTGCGGTCGATCTTGATCTGCACGGCGCTGTGGGGCATCTCGTTCTGGTAGACGGGGTGCAGCGCGCCGCACATGTAGGCGCTCGCGGCGAGGCCGAGGCCCCGGTTTGGACCGAGTCGGCCGCGGCGCTCGGCGTAGCCGCTGGCCTCGATCACCCGGTCGAGGCACTCGCGCACCCCCACGCTGGTGACGCGCAGGCCGTTGCAGGTTTCCGTGTTGGGCTCGATCAGGTTGCGACGGCGGATCTCGGCCGGGTCGAGGCCGAGTTGCACGGCGGCCTTGTCGAGGTGCATCTCCAGCGCGAAGCGCGGCTGGATGGCGCCGTGCCCCCGCTTGGGGCCGCAGGGTGGCTTGTTGGTATAGAGCCGGTGCGACTCGAAACGGTAGTTCTCCAGCTTGTACGGCAGTGTCATGAACACGCCGAGGTAGTAGCTGGTAACCACGCCGTAGCTCGCGTAGGCGCCGCCCTCGGCCCAGGCCTTGAAGTCGATGGCGGTGATCGCGCCGTCGGCCGCGAAGCCCATCTTCAGCCACATGCGCGTCGGGTGCCGCCCCCGGTGGGCGTAGAAAACCTCCTCGCGCTCCAAGACCACGCGCACCGGACGACCCAGCTTCTTAGCGAGGTAGGCCGCGCAGATGTCGGTGCAGAAGGGGTCGCACTTGCCGCCATAGCCGGCCCCGACGGCCGGCTTGATGAGACGGATGTCGGCGTCGCGCAGGCCGAGGGCCTTGGCCACGTCGCGATGG
>VGRQ01000302.1 GCA_016875315.1 Deltaproteobacteria bacterium
CGGGTTCGCCCGCCTCCACGCGCCCGCCGCGCAGGTCGAGGGCCTCGCGGGCGGCGAGGGTGGCGGCCTCCAGGAGCGCCTCCCCGCTCCACCCGAGCGCCTCCAGCTCGGCCAGCTCCCGGTGGAGCCCCTGCCCGTGAGGCACGAAGTAGTAGCCGGCGTCGCTCCCCGGCACGACGGCCACCCCCGCCTCGCCCATCGCGGCCAGGTTCGATCGCGCGTTGTCGGCCCACCCGGCGCTCGCCTCGGCCCAGCCCTCGACGAGCACCTCGGGGTGGGCCTGCACGTAGGCCCAGTTCTCGCGCACGGCCTCGGGCACCACCATCGTGTCGAGGTCGGCCGAGCCGAGCTCCGCCACCCCGGCGAAGGCCGACACCGTGCTGTGTACCGCGCGAGCCCCCTGCGCGGCCTCGAGCGCCTCCGTGCCGATCGCCGCCGCGAAGGGCGGGTGAGCGAGCAGGTCGGCGCCGTGCGCGAGGGCGTCGATGGCGTCCTGGTCGGTGTCCACGTGCGCGAGCACCGGCACGCCCTGCGCGGCGATGGTGTCGAGCGCGTCGAGGTCGAGTCGCGGCGTGGCGCCCCAGGGCGAGAAGGCGGCGTCGGCCAGGGCCACCTTCAGCACGTCGGCGCCCGCGTCGACCAGCGCAGCGGCCTCCTCGCCGGTGTCGGTGAAGGTGCAGAGATCCGCGTTGGGCATCGTCTCGCAGGGGTGGCTGCCCTCGGCGGTGAGGAAGGGGCCCGAGGCCACCACGCGCGGCGAGGGGCCGAGCAGCCGGTCGCGGAGGTCGTAGAACGACACGGGGCCGCCCACGTCGACCACCGTGGTGACGCCGAAGTAGAGCTGCGCCCGCAGGTTGAACTCGAGGGTGTCGTCGACGTGTACGGTGGCGCCGCTGTGGGCGAGGTGCGCGTGGCTCTCCACCAGCCCGGGCGCGAGGAACCGTCCCGACAGGTCGACAGCGCCCTCCGGCACGGCCTCGCTCGCCTCTACCCACGCGATGACCTCGCCCTCCACGCACACCTGGGCCACCTCGTGTCGCGACACGGCGTCAATGACCGTGCCCCCGGCGTAGAGCGTGCCTTTGCAGTCCCTCTCGGGAACGGGCTCCTCGGCGCAGGCGACGATCCACCACACGCGGGCATGATACCGCAGCGCCGCATGCCCACCCTCCTGCACGCCCCCGCCGCCGTTGGCGACGTGCTCGACCGCATCAGCATCCTCGACATCAAGCTCGCGCGCGTGGGCGCTGGGCGCGAGCACGTGGCCCGGGAACGAGCGGCCCTGGTGGGCGCGTGGAACGCCGCCGGCCTGCCCTCGCACGAGGGTGTCCCCGAGTTCCCCGGCCTCGGCGCCGTCAACCTCGCGCTCTGGGAGGTGGAAGACCGCCTCCGCGCCTGCGAGGCCCGGGGCGACTTCGGTCCCGGCTTCGTGGCCGACGCGCGCCTCGTCTACCAGACCAACGACCGGCGCGCCGCCCTGAAGCGAGCGGTCAACCTACGCTTTGACTCGGCGCTCGTCGAGGTCAAGGAACACCCGCGTTACTGAGCGCCCATGTCCAAGCTCACCCACGTCGACGAGGCCGGGAACGCCCGCATGGTGGAGGTGGGCAACAAGGAGATCACCCGTCGCGAGGCGGTGGCCGAGGGCTACATTCGCCTCGGGGCCGAGGCCCTCGACGCGGTGCGGAGTCGCACGGCGAAGAAGGGCGACGTGCTCGCCGTGGCCCAGCTCGCCGGCATCATGGGGGCCAAGCGCACCGGCGATCTCATCCCCCTCTGTCACCCGCTCGGGCTCGACGGGGTCGACGTCTCTCTCGCGCTGGTGCCCGACGGCGTCCGGATCGAGGCCTCCGCGCGCTGCACCGGCAAGACCGGCGTGGAAATGGAGGCGCTCACCGCGGTGTCGATCGCCGCGCTCACGGTGTACGACATGCTCAAGGCCGTCGACAAGTCCATGCGGATCGAGGGGATTCGCCTGTTGCGCAAGTCCGGCGGGCGATCCGGCGACTGGGTGGCGCCATGATGGTGTTCCTGCTCCTCGGTTGCCCGGCCGACGAGAAGGACTCCTGGGCGGCGGTGCCGGCCGGGGAGTGGCCCTGCGAGGCCTGCGACGGCGAGTGCGTGGAGGCCTACAACCCGGCCACCTCGGCGTCGCATGTCGATGGCGACGTGAGCTACGCCGACGAGCCCCCCCAGAGTGGCGACCACAACCCGTGCTGGGCGGCCTGGGGCGTACACGCCACCGAGGTGGCCGCCGAGAACTGGGTCCACAACCTGGAGCACGGGGGCATCGTCTTCCTCTACGACTGCCCTTCCGGTTGCGCCGACGAGGTGGCGCAGCTCGCGGCCTACGTGGAGTCGCTCCCCGCCGGGCGGGCCATTCTCACGCCCTACGCCGCGTCTGAGTACCCCTTCACCGTGGTGGCCTGGGAGCACCGGCTCGAGCTCGGCTGCTTCGACCTCTCCGCGATGCAGGCCTTCTACACCGAGCACGTGGGACGAGGCCCGGAAGACGTCACCAGCGACCCCTCCGCCGCCTGCATGTGATCAGCCCTTGCAGAGCCGCGTGGTGATGCCGTCCGGGAACGCCGCCGCGGCCCTCACCGCCGAGAGGATGCCGGTCCTCGCGGGATCCAGCGACAAGAACCGCGTGGGGACCGGACCCACCCGGTCGAAGGCCTCGAAACGGTGGCGGTCGTCGCCATCGGCGTGGCGGAGCACCAGCTCGAACTCCACCGGCAGGGCACCGGTGAAGACGAGGTAGTACCCGTCGCCCTGCGCTCTCGCCGCGGGCGGCACCCGGAGGAGCACGCCGCCAGTGCTGGTACCCGTCGCGAGCGCCTTGGCGCCACAGTCGCCCGCCACGGCCGGGATCAGCTCGCGGAAGAACTCCGCCTGCCGGATGGCCGGCGCGTCGCTGGGAATGCTGAACAGGTGAACCATCACCAGCTCCCAGATCACGAGCCGCGGCCGGGTGTCCGGGTTGGTTTCAGTGAACAACCAGCGAGCGAGACCGGACAGGGCGCCGCCGCCCGGCACCGCGTAGGCCGACACGTCGCGCGAGAGGTACTCTCTGAGAAACCCGATGAAGTTGGAGTTTGGCCCGCTCTGGCTGGTGCCCACCGCCACCGCCGAGGGCGGCGGCAGCTCGTCGAGCAGGCCCACTGGCTCCGCGCGCTGGGTGCCGTAGATGTAGCGGGTGGTTTCCCCGAAGCCCTCGCCGCAGCGGCGGAACAGGGCGCTCTGGCCGGGGAGCGTTTCCATGAGCCGGGTCTTCCACGCCACCTCTGGCCCCTGCTGCAGCGCCGGGAGGCCTCGCGCCGCCTGGGCCACGCGCTGTGCCGCCACCCGGGCGCCGCCGCTCGTCCAGTGGTCGTCGAAACGGCTGAAGAAGGGCGGTTCCTCGCCCCAGCCCGCCATCGCGTCGGCCGCGAGGTCGACCACCACGATGCCATGCCCGCCCAGCCAGCGCACGAGCGCGCGGTATTGCTCCAGCACCTGCGCGCGGTCGTAGGCCCGCTCGCCCACGAGGATGCGCCCGGGATCGGCAAGCGGACGGGGCGGCACCAGCGGCGCCACCACGTCGAGGCCGGCCGCCTCGAAGGCCCGGAACAGCCGCTCCATCGCGTCGAGCTGATCCACGCCGATCTTGAACTGCTGGACCAGCTCCCAGCGCATGTAGGCCGCGCCCTCCGACGCCATCCAGCCCTCCTCCACCGCGGCGGGACAGAGCGGCACGGTGGCGGCCGTCCCGGCGTCTTCTCGCGGCGCGCCGGCCAGCGCGAGGCCGCCCAGGACCAGTTCCGCGAGCATTGCGATCACTTCCCGCCGCCGCGCTTGGCCTCGAGCCGAGACAGCGGCACGCGCAGCCGCATCGAGCGCACCTGCACTTCCGCCTCCTTGCCGTGCAACGCCGCCACCACGCCGTGCTGCGCCACGGTCGTCACCCACACCTTCTCGCCCACCTTCGCCGCGTAGGCCGGCGCGGAGGACTCCTGCTCCTCGTCGAGCCCCGCGCGCGCGGCGCGGATCACCTGGAGCCCGGCGTTGCCCGCCTTCAGCGACGGCGCCGCGTGCAGCGACTTCACCAGATCCCGCAGCTCGGCTTCCATCCGCGCGAGCCTATCCCGCGTCGCCTCCACCAGCCGCTGCCGCTCGCCGTCGATCTTGTCCTGGAGCTTCTTCTCCCGGGTGGCCAGCTCCGTCTCCCGCGCGGCGAGGCCCGCCGCTTGCGCCTCCACCTGTCGCGACAGCAGGCGAACATCCTCGCGCTCCGCCTCGAGCTTGCCCAGGAGCCGTGCCACCTGGGCCGCCCGCTCGTCGAGGAGGCTCGTGGCCCGGGCCAGGACGCGCTCCGGCATGCCCATCCGCTGCGCCACCACCAGTGCCTGGCTTCCCGATGCCTGCCCCACCACCAGCCGGTAGGTGGGCCTGCCGTCGGCGAACTCCATGCCGGCCACCACGATGCGCTCGTCGGCAGCGGCCTTGAGCTCCGGGTAGTGCGTCGTCACCACCACCCGCGCGTTGGCCTCGACCAGCGCCTCCACCACCGCCGCCGCGAGCGCTGCCCCCTGCGCGGGGTCCGTGCCCACCGCCACCTCGTCCACCAGCACCAGCACGCCAGCGCGAGCGATCTCGATGGCCTCTTTCAGCCGGAGCACGTGCCCCGAGAAGGTCGACAGGTCGCCAGCCACCGACTGCACGTCGCCGATGTCGGCCACGATGGGGTCGAAGAAGTCGAGGCGACTGTCCGCCGCCGCCGGGAGAGGAATCCCGAGGCGCGCGAGCACGGCGCAGAGGCCGACCGTCTTGAGCGCCACCGTCTTACCCCCCGCGTTGGGACCGGTGAGGACGAGGCAGCGCCGGACGCTGTCGAGCCGCAGGTCGTTGGCCACCACGCTCGCCCCGGGACGCAGCGCGAGCACCGGGTGACGCGCCCGCCGCAGGTCCACCACGCCGTCGGCGCCCACCCGGGGGATGTTGCCGTCCCACTGGAAGCCGAGATCGGCCTTTGCCGCCGCGAGATCCAGCTCTCCCGTCAACTCGACCCCCGCGAGCAAGGGCACCGCCACGCGCGCCACCATGCCCGACAGCTCCCCGAGGATGCGGAAGGTCTCCGCCTCGATCGCGTCGCGCACCGCGCGCAGGTCGTTTTGCAGCTCCACCGTGTGGCCGGGCTCCACGAAGGCGGTCTCGCCGCTGTGCGAGCTGCCATGGACAATGCCGAGTCCCTTGCGGTGTGACATCTTCACCGGGACCACCAGCCGCCCGTCGCGCTCGGTGACGTAGCGCTCCTGGAGCATGTCGCCCCAGCCCTCGTCGGCGAGCACGGCGTCGAAGGCCTGCTGCACCGCCGCGCGCAGGCTGTCGCACTGTCGCCGGAGCGACGCGAGCTTGGGCCAGGCCGCGTCGCTGAGCTGCCCGTCGCGGTCGAAGGCCGCTTGCAGTCGCACGCCCACGCCCCCGGGCACGTCGATCGCGCTCCCCATGGCCTGGAGGGCCGGGCCCTCGCGTCGCGACAGCCACTCGGCCACGTCGACCAGCCCCGCGATGGCGCCGCCCACGGAGATGAGCGCCCAGGCCTCGAGCACCACGCCCCGCGCGGCGCGCCCCACCTCGGGCCGCACGTCGGCCACCCCGTTCACCGGCGGGCTCTCGCCCTTCATCCGGGCCGCCATCAGCTCGTCCACCAGCCGGTAGGCCTCGTTCACCGCGCCGGCGCTCGGCAAGAGCACCATCGAGCGCGCCCGCTCCGCCCCCATCGGCGTGCGCACGCAGGCGAGGAGGGCGGCGAGGACGGCCTCCCAGTCGAGCGCCGCCCGCGGGTCGATCACAGCTGGCGAGGGTCGGTCAACATCCCGGTTACCGCGCTCGCCGCCGCGACGGCCGGGCTCACGAGGTACACCGGCCCCGCGCTCCCCATGCGACGGTCGAAATTCCGGTTGGTGGTGCTGGCCGTCGTCTCCCCCGGCAGGGGAATCCCCGGGCCGTTGCCAATGCAGCTGCCGCACCCCGGGGGCGACACCACCGCGCCCAGCTCGCGGAACATCGCCAGGATGCCCTCGTTCTCGGCGGCCTCGGCCACGTCGGCGCTGGAGGGGGTGACCGTCACCCGGACGCCGGGCCGGATCGCCCGCCCGCGCAGGACATCGGCGGCGGCGCGCAGGTCGGCGAGCGATCCCCCGGTACAGGAGGCGATCACCACGTTGTGAATCGCCACGTTCCCGTACTCCGCCAGCGGCGCACGATTGCGACTGTCACCCGGGGTGGCCACGGTGAGCGGCACGCCGGCGAGGTCGATCTCGATCACCCGCTCGTATTGCGCGTTCTCGTCGGGGTACACCAACTCGGCGCTCACGTCGATGCCGCGGCGGGCCTTGATGAAGTCG
>VGRQ01000303.1 GCA_016875315.1 Deltaproteobacteria bacterium
TGTTGTCGGAGAACACGGTGCGGGTGACCGATCCGGTGGCGCACTCCCAGGAGTTCCGGTAGCCGCCCTCGTAGCCAATCAACAGGTCGGGAGCGTCGATGCGGTAGGGGCCGTCGAAGGCTGCCATCGCGATCTCCACGCGACGGATGGCGCGCGCGCCCGTCTCCGGGTCTTCCAGCGCCTCCAGCTTGCTCTTGATCTCCCGCACCAGCGCGCGGTACTCGTCGCCCTCGGCCACGATGCCGCTCCGCTCGCGCCCCTTGCGGTTGATGAACATGCCGGTGAGGCCGAGCGAGAACGCCTTGGTACGGCTCCAGTCCACCTTCTCGAACCAGTCGCCGCTGAGCTCCGCGTCGTCCTTGAGGTGCAGGTAGCCTTCCTGCTTGAGCCAGGTGTTGAGGTTTACCCCGCGGCGGAAGTTGGTGAAGCCGTGGTCGGAGATGACCATCAGCACGCTCTGCGGGTCGTCGCCGAGCTTGGCCATCACCTTGCCGATCACGCCGTCCATGTGGATGTACACGCGCTCGATCGCGTCGCGCAGCTCGCCCTCGGTGGGCTTGTCGCGGTTCGCGGGGTGGGTGGGGTCGAGGTAGCGGTAGAACATGTGCGACACGCGGTCGGTGGTGTCGAAGACCGTGGTGACCAGCCCCTCCCGCACGTGCTCGATGGCGTCCCACAGCATGCGCTCGCGCTCGTCGCAGATGTCCATCGCCTGCGCGAAGAAGGCCTTCTCGTCGATCACGCGCTCGTTGAGCGCCCAGGTGTCCTCGGCGAGGCCGAGGGTGGCGTAGGGACCGAGCTTCTTCGCGAGGTACACCGCGTACACCTCGGGGTGGCTGATCGGCATCGCCGGGTTCTCCGGGTCGATGTGGATCGGCGTCATGTAGAGGTTGACGTGCGGCTCGATGCTCACGACGTAGAAACGCGCGATGCCCTTGACCTCCACGCCCAGGCCCGCGCTGAAGCTCAGCGTGATCCACGGCGAGTACACCTGCGGGAACAGGTCGATGGGGTCGGCCCCGTCGATCTGCAAGCGCACGCTCTTCTTGTCGTCGGCGATGGTGAGCGTGAACGGCAGCGTCATGCGGCCGCCCCCCTTCACCATGCCGTTGTCGGGGCCCACGATGCGCGAGCGGATGGTGTTGCCCCTCGGGCGCAGGATGGTCTGCTCGCCGCCAGTGAAGGCGGGCACGCCGTCGTCGTTCCTCGTGGAGAAGAAGCTGAAGGTGCCCTGGCTGCCGCGCAGGTCGGGCACGCACATGCCCGAGAGCAAGAGCCCGCGGAAAGGCACCGGCGGGAAGGTGATCGGCACCCGCTGGATGATCGAGAAGATGTGCTTCTCGCCGAGGAGCTTCCAGAAGTGCTGTGACTTCTGCAACAGGCGGATCTTCGGCTTCTCGAGCGGCACGATGTACTTGCCGATGTTCACCACGCGCTTGGCCTGGCCGATGTCGGTCGACGACAACATCGGCGCGCAGGTGCAGGGGTCGCGGGTGATGAAGTCGAAGATGCCGTGTCGCGACGGATCCACGCCAGTGGCAAAGGTGCTCCAGGCCACCGGCGACATCGACGGGTTCGACGTGTCGAGCGGGCGGAAGGCGCCCTTGTCCATGAGCTTGCGCAGGTTGGGGAGCTTGCCCTGCTGCAAGAGCCGCGCCGTCATGCCCGGGTCCATCCCGTCGCAGCCGATCACCACCACCCGGCGGGCGCTGGCGTGCTTGAAGGGGTTGCCCACCTTGATGGTCTTCCACGCGAAGGTGATCGGCCAGAGCAGGATGGTGCCGAGGGCCAGCGCGAAGGCGGCCACGAGCACCATGAGCGAGCCGGCGAAGGCGAAGCCCGCGCCCGGGCCGATGTAGGCGAACATGGCGCGGCGTATACCCAAAGGGCCCGGCGATCGCCACGGGTCTGCACCGGCGCTGCACCGGCTCTGACAAGGCTCGACACGACGCCCGGCGGCCGCCGCGGTTAGCACCGTGCCGTTCCGAGGCCTCCATGACGACGCTGTTCTTCGCCCTGTCCCTCCTCGCCTGCGGCGGCAAGACTGCCGCTGACTGGCGCACCGAGGCCCAGGCTGCCCTCGACGCGGGCGACCACGCCAAGGCGATCACCAGCGTCGACGAGGGGCTCAAGGCCGCCGGTGCCGACAAGGCCGCGGCGTGGGGCCTGGAAACGGTGCGCCTGCACGCGCTCGCCAAGGCCGGCAAGGGCGCGGACACGTCGAAGGAACTGGAGCGGCTGGAGAAAGACTTCGGGGCGCAGCTCACCGCCGCCCTCTTCCGCCAGCTCGCCGACGAGGCCAAGGCGGCCAACGACTCCACCGGAGCCATCGACCTGCTCGCGGCGGGCGACAAGAAGTTCCCCGATGATCCCTCGTTCAAGGCCTCCATCGAGGCCATCAAGGGCGCCGAGGGCGTGAGCCCCGAGGAAGTCGAGCGGCTGAAGGCGCTCGGGTACCTCTAGCGAACGACGAACACCAGGTGCTTGAGGTACTCGGTCTCCCGGACACCCGGGAGAACCGGGTGATCGGCGGCCTGCCCGCCCACGCGCACCCGCGCCAGCCGACGACCGGCCTGCCGGGCACCCGCGTGCACCGCCTCGGCGAAACGCTCCGGCTCCACGTGGTGCGAACACGACGACGAGAAGAGCAGCCCGCCCGGCCGCACCAGCCGTGCCCCCGCCGCATTTACCGCCTTGTACGCGGGTAGCGCCGCGCCCGCCGACTTGCGGTTCTTGGCGAAGGCCGGGGGATCCACGCACACGATGTCGAAGCTCCCGGGGGGCAGCCGCGCCATCTCCTCGCGGGCGTCGCCCTCGATCACGTCGATGCTCACGCCGTTGAGCTCGGCGTTGCGGCGGATCAGGGCGTTGGCCGCCGGGCTCGACTCGATGGTGGTGGCGGAGCTCGCGCCGTTGACCAGCCCGGTGAGCGCCCAGCCGCCCATGTGGGCGAACACGTCGAGCACCCGAGCCCCCGCACAGCGCGAGGCCATCCACGCGCGGTTCTCGGCCTGGTCGAAGAAGAAGCCCGTCTTCTGGCCGCCCACGAGGTCGGCCTCGTAGTACACGCCGTTCTCCTCGAAGGGCACGCGCTCGGGAACGTCACCCCACCAGACTCCTTTTTCGAGCGGCAGCCCCTCCAGCTCGCGCAGCTTCACGTCGCCCCGGAACACCACCCCCCGCGGCGCGATCACCGCTTCCAGCGCCGCGCGCACCTGGTCGCGACGCTGCTCCATGCCCAGCGAGGTGACCTGCACGCTGAGGACGTCGTCGTAGCGGTCGACGACCAGCCCGGGGAGACCGTCGGCCTCGCCGGCGACGAGCCGGTAGCTCTTCCGCCCGGGGACGACGCGCGTCCGCATGAACAGCGCCTCGCGCACCCGACGCTCGAACAGCGCCGGGTCGTCCGGCCCGTCGTGGGGGCCGCAGTAGAGGCGGATCGAGATCAACGAGCGGGGGTTGGCGTAGCCCCGGCCGATGAACTTGCCGCTCGGATCGCGCACTTCCACCGCGCCGCCCGGCGGCAGGGAGATGACCGGAGGCGACACGATCTCGTTGGAGAAGATCCACGGGTGCCCCGGGCGGGGGCGGGCAACGACGGGGATCAATCGTTAGCCCAGGAACGGATAGCGCCAGTCGAGCGGCGGGTTGAAGGTTTCCTTGATGGAACGCGGCGAGATCCAGCGCAAGAGGTTGAGCGCCGCCCCGGCCTTGTCGTTGGTGCCACTCGCCCGCCCGCCGCCGAAGGGTTGCTGCCCCACCACCGCGCCCGTGGGCTTGTCGTTGATGTAGAAGTTCCCCGCCGCGCCACGTAGCGCCGCCAGCGCCTCCTCCACCGCGTAGCGATCGTCGCTGAACACCGCGCCGGTCAGCGCGTAGGGCGACCCGGTGTCGACCAGCCCGAGCACCTTGGACCAGTCCGCGTCGTCGTACACGAAGGCGGAGACGATGGGGCCAAACAGCTCGGTCTGCATGACCTCGTGACGCGGATCGTCCACCCGGCAGAGCGTGGGCTCCACGAACCAGCCCTTGTCGCCGTGGGCGTGCCCCCCGGCGACGATCTCGGTCTCCGCGCGTAGCCGCCCGAGCCAGCTCTCGTGCTTCTTGAAGGCCCGCTGGTCGATCACCGCCGCCACGAAGTTGCTGAAGTCGCGCACGTCGCCCTGCTTCATCTCGGCCATCATCTCGGCGCAATGCTGCCGCACCGCCGGCCAGAGCGACCGCGGCACGTATACCCGCGAGGCCGCCGAGCACTTCTGTCCCTGGTACTCGAAGCCGCCGCGCACGATCGCCACCGCGAGGGCGCGAGCGTGGGCGCTCGGGTGCGCCACGATGAAGTCCTTGCCGCCTGTCTCGCCGACGAGCCGCGGGTAACAGCGATAACGCGCGATGTCGCGACTGATGCTCTGCCAGATGCCCTGGAACACGCCCGTGGAGCCGGTGAAGTGTACGCCGCCGAGCTCGGGGCGACCGTAGAGCACCGGGCCCACGTCGGCCCCGTCGCCGTTGACGAAGTTGATGACGCCCGCCGGGAGGCCGGCGGCCTCGAGCAGTTCGAAGAGTTTCCACGCGCTCAGCGACGAGGTGACGGCCGGCTTCCACACCACGGTGTTGCCGGTGAGCGCAGGCGCCGTGGGCAAGTTCCCGGCGATGGAGGTGAAGTTGAACGGCGTGATGGCCAGCACGAAACCGTCGAGCGGGCGGTGGTCGGTGCGGTTCCAGGTGCCGGGCGAGTGCGCCGGCGGCTGCTCGGCGAGGATCTGGCGATAGAAATGAACGTTGAAGCGCCAGAAATCAATCAACTCGCAGGCGCTGTCGATCTCGGCCTGGTGCACCGTCTTGGCCTGCCCGAGCATGGTGGCGGCGTTCACCCGGTCGCGCCAGGGGCCGGTGAGCAGGTCGGCGGCGCGCAGGAATACCGCCGCGCGCGACTCCCACGACAAGGCCGACCAGTCGCGACGGGCCGACTCCGCCGCCAGCACCGCCGCCTCGGCCACCTCGGCGCCGCCGAGGTGAACGCGGGCGAGCACGTGGCCGTGGTCGCAGGGCATGCAAACGTCGCGGGTCCTTCCCGTGAAGATCCGCTTCCCCGCCACCACGCAGGGGATGTCGACGACGGTACCGGCCTGGAGGTGCAGCTCGCGCTCGACGTGGGCGCGCTCCGGGCTGCCGGGCGCGTAGGCGCGGACGGGCTCGTTGAGGGGCGGGGGGACGGCGGCAACGCTGGCGTTCATGCCGGCCGGCTTATCCCTTCTTCGCCCAGGCTCCCCAGCCGCTGGGCGGGCCCTCGCCCAGATCGACCCCGAGGTGCGCCGAGAGTTGGCGCCGTCCCCGGGCGTGATCGGTGTGCCAGGCCTGCTCCAGGGCGTCGTAGGGCTCGTCGCCCACCGGGCAGGCGCGTCGCGACAGGCAGCCGGCCTTGCATGTGTCCTCGTCAAACACGAAGCGGGCGCAGGCGGCGATTTCCACGCGCTCGGCCACCGCCGACACCGGGCAGCTCGTCACGCAGGGCGCGTCGCAAGTGGCGCAGGGACCGCCACCGGGGAGCGGCCCGGTGGGCTCGATGGCCTCGGGGGTGAAGCAGGCGGCGCGGAGGCCCATCCAGGTGCCCCAGCGCGGGTGGATCAACAGGCCCAGTCGCGAGGCGTGACCGATGCCGGCGGCGTGGGCGAGCAGGCGGAAGTCCACGAAGGTCGACTCGGTCGGCGAGCAGAAAACCCACCGCCCCGGGCGGCCGGCCACGAGGGCTTGCACGTGCAGATCGAGTGCGTGTGGTCGCTCGCGCACCCAGGCGGGATCGGCCTTGCAACGCTCGACGAAGCCCTCCCAGAGACGACGGCCGCCGGAGGCGTAGACCACGACGCTGCGGCAGCCCGGGAGAATGGCCTGGTAGGGAGTGCCGTCGGCGACGGCCTGGACGTTGAGGCCGGCGTCTGCGAGCGCATCGTCGATCACGAGGGCACCATCAGCGCGGCGAGGCGACGGGGAAGCTCGGGGAGGGCCTCTTGCAACAGCGGCTCCATGGGCAGGCGGTTCGCGGTGGCGACGAAGAGGCCCGGGCGGGCATCGCGCTCGAAGTGCGCCCAGGCCTTGGCCGAGTACACCGGGTCGAGGGCCACCGGGGCGTCGAGATGGATCGGCGCTCCATAGGGGCTTGCCTCCCCGATCACGCGCAGGGGACCCAGCGGTGGCACCTTGCCCATGCGACGCGCCGCCCGCAACCCGGCGAGATCGATCGCCGCGCGACCGGCGCCGGCCACGTCGACCGCCACCACCTCGGCGGGGCAGCCCGCGAGCGCCAGCCCGAGGCGGAGGCCGGCGGCCGTCCCGCCCGTGCCCGAGGCGGTCCACACCCGCGCGGGCTGT
>VGRQ01000304.1 GCA_016875315.1 Deltaproteobacteria bacterium
CCGAGGGTCAGGCCGCTGCCTTGTCGACGGCGTTCGCCGGCGGGCTCACCGTCATCACCGGCGGCCCCGGCACCGGCAAGACGACGATCGTGAAGGTGCTCGCCGAGATCGCGCGCCGCCGCGGGGAAGCCTGGGCCTTTGCCTCGCCCACCGGCCGCGCGGCCCGTCGCCTCGCCGAGGCCTGCGGCGAGGAGGGCAAGACGCTCCACCGCCTGCTTGAGTTCAACCCGCGCGACGCGAGCTTCGGTCGCGACGAGGCGAGCCCGCTCGAGGTCGACGCCGTCGTGGTCGACGAGGCCTCGATGGTCGACGTGTACCTGTTCGACGCGCTGCTCCAGGCCCTGCCGCGCAAGGCCCGGCTGGTGCTCGTGGGCGACGTCGACCAGCTGCCGAGCGTGGGCCCCGGCCAGGTGCTGCGCGACCTCATCGAGTCGGCGGCGGTGCCGGTGGCGCGGCTCGCCGAGGTGTACCGCCAGGCTGCGGAGTCGAGCATCGTGCGCAACGCCCACCGCGTGCTCGTGGGCGAGGTGCCGGTGAGCGCCGAGCGCGAGGCGGGCACGCGCGACTGCTTCGTCATCGAGCGAGAAGACGCCGAGGAGCTGGCGCGCACGCTGGTGACCGTGGTGACGGAGCGCCTGCCGAAGAACGGCTTCGACCCTCGTCGCGACGTGCAGGTGCTCACCCCGATGCACGCGGGACCAGTGGGCACCGTCGCGCTCAACACCCGGCTCGGCGAGGCGCTCAACCCCAGCGGCGAGCAGATCGTGCGGGGCAACAAGCGCTTCCGCGTGGGCGACCGCGTGATCCAGACCAGGAACGACTACGACACCGACGTGTTCAACGGCGACGTGGGCACGGTGGCGCGGGTGTCGCCGGCGTCGATGACGGTACACTTCGAGGGCCGCGAGGTGGAGGTGAGCGCCGACGACCTCGATCGCATCGACCTGGCCTGGGCGATCAGCATCCACAAGTCGCAGGGATCGGAGTACCCCGCCGTGGTGGTGGCCCTGCACAACAGCCACTTCGTCATGCTGCGTCGTAACCTGCTATACACGGCACTCACGCGCGCGCGGCGTTTTGCCTGCCTCGTGGCCAGCCCGCGCGCCTTGCGGATGGCAGCTACTCGCACCGGGGTTGACGATCGGCACACCGGGCTTGCCCGTCGCTTGCGATATGGTGCGACCCTCGCGGAGTCCTGATTGCTGTTCACCGTCGCGATGGCGCTGGCGCTCGACACCAAGAAGATCCCGACACAAGACATCTTCATCGACGACGGCGAGACGCGGTCCTACCCCCAGTTGGTGGAGTTCGCCTTCGTGGGCGGCACCCGCGACGGCCTGCCCGAGGAGAAGGCGAGCAAGCGCGTTTCCACCGCCAAGGCCCAGGCCCAGATCGCGGCCGACATCAGCAACGGCGTGCAGGAGGGGCGCGTGGGCTTCGTGATGCTCGGCGGCGACATCGTCACCGCCTCGTCCGTGGCCGGATGGAAGGCGTTCACGCGGGACTGGGTGGAGGTGCTCAGCGGCAGCGAACCCCCCGAGGGTGGGCGCCTGCGCACCCGCGTGGTGCCCGTCGCCGGGGCGCGCGAGGCAGCCGGCGACGACCGCTACTTCGGCTTCGGCGCTGCCTTCCCCGGCGTGGGCGCCGACATCGGCTACAACCGCGTGGGAACCTGGTACCACTTCGACTTCGAGGTGGCCGGCCACACCTGGCGTTTCCTCGTGGTCGACAGCAACAAGGCCTCGCTCGGCTCGCGCTGGGACGAGCAGACCGCCTACATCGAGAAGGTGGCGGCGGAAGAGGAGTACGACTCGCTGCTCCTGTTCATGCACCACCCGCTCATCACGCTGGCGCCGGGCCAGGTGAGCAACGAGGGCGAGGCTCCGGAGGAGTTGCTCCAGCTCGTCGACGGCAACTCCAAGGTGGGCGCGCTCAAGGCGGTCTTCGCGGGCGCGCCCCACGCCACGGAAGTGTTCCTTCCCCGCGGCAAGTTCGGCGAGATCTACATCAACGGCGGCGGCGGGGGGGCTCCCGCCGACAACACCGTGCGCTGGGGCCATGCCGACGCTGCCGGCTTCTCCGACATCAAGCTGGAAACCACCTTCGACTTCGCGCTCCTCCGCGAGTTCGAGAAGCAGGCCGAGGCCCGGGCGTGCAGTCCCACCGCGATGGAGCACGCCAAGTCCGAGGGCTCGTGGAAGGGATTCCCCGGTGAGTACGAGGCTAGTTGCATGCCCACGCAGGGCTGGTGGGACGTGTCGCTGGCCGGGGAGCGCCTCTCGCTCAGCTTCCGCATCGTGCAGCCCGACGGCACCCTCCGCTCGATCTACACCGCCGACTACTCCGGCAAGAAATCAGGTTGGACCATCGGGAAGTGAGCATGGCGAGCATTCCCTGCGTCGACATGTCCCGATGGATCGTCCCCGCCACGCGCACGGAATTCGTCCGCGAACTCGGAGACGGCCTCGAGCAGCTCGGCTTCGTGATGGTGACCGGCCACGGCGTGCCTGTCGAGCTGCTCCAGCTCGCCTACGCCCGGGCGCGGGAGGTGTTCGCGCTTCACCCCGACGTCAAGGCCCGCTACGAGACGCCGACCGGCGGCCGCCAGCGCGGCTACACCGGGCTCGGCGTGGAGCACGCGAAGGACACGCTGGTCCCCGATCTCAAGGAGTTCTGGCACGTGGGCCGCGATCTCGGCGCAGGCCACCCGCTCCACCTCTCCGGCGACGTGCCGCCCAACATCTTCCCCGCCGAGGTGCCGGCCTTCCAGCCCGCGATGGCCCGGCTCTTCCGCGAGCTGGAGAGCTTCGCCGGGCGGCTACTCGAGGCGGTGGAGAGCTACCTGGAACTAGAGACCGGCTTCTTCGCGCACCTCACGCGCGACGGCAACTCGGTACTGCGCGTGATCAACTACCCCGACGTGGGCGCTGGCTCAGAACCGGGCGCGGTCCGCGCCGCCCCCCACGAGGACATCAACCTGATGACGGTGCTCCCCGCGAGCACGCAGCCCGGGCTCGAGGTGATGACCCGCGACGGCCGCTGGCTCTCCGTCAACCCGCCGCCCAACGTGATGATCTGCGACACCGGCGACATGATGGCGCTCCTCACCGCGAACCGCCTCCCCGCCACCACCCACCGCGTCGTCAACCCCGCCGTGCCCGACGGGGGGCGGCTGTCGATGCCCTTCTTCCTCCATCCCCACCCCGACGCGCTCCTGGCGCCGATGGTTCCCGGCTTCGCCCGCGCGGTCCGCGCCCGTGACTTCTTCCACGAGCGACTGCGCCAGATCGGCGTGGAGCCGCTAGTCCCCGGTGTAGCCGAAGTCCGCGAGTAGCCTCGGGTTTTCCGTCCAGCCCTCTTCCACCGCCACGAAGAGCTGGAGGTGCACCTGGGCGCCGAGCAACTTCTCGATGCGCTTGCGCGCCTGCGTGCCGATGCGCTTGATGGAACGACCGCCCGCGCCGATGACGATCGCCTTCTGCGATGGTTTCTCCACCACGATGCGCGCGTGGATGACGACCAGTCCCTCCTCGCGACGGCTCTCGTCGAAGCGCTCGACCTCGACCGCCGTGGCGTAGGGGAGTTCCTGTCCCGTGTTGCGCACCAGTTGCTCGCGCACCAGCTCGGCGACAATGGCCTTCTCCGGCAAGGGGGTGGCCTGGTCTTCCGGGTAGACCGGCTCCCCCTCGGGCAAGTGCTCGCCCCAGGCGGCCACCAGGGGCTCGAGGCCGTCGCGGCGGGTGGCCGACACCGGCACCACCGTTCCCGCGCGGCTGTAGGCGGCGATCATCGGCAACAGCCGCGTCTTGTCGTCGACGAGGTCGACCTTGTTGAGCGCCACCACCACTTTCCGCCCCGCGAAGCGCTCGATGAGCTCCTCGTCGACCGGGCGGGTGGCGTCGACCACCCAGCACACGCAGTCCACCTCGTCGAGGCTCTTCTCCGCCGTGGCCACCATGCGACGGTTGAACTCCGAGCGCGGCCGGTGCAGCCCCGGGGTGTCGACCACCGTGGCCTGCAAGCCGGGCGCGTTGACCACCCCGTGTACGCGGGTGCGCGTGGTCTGGGGCTTGTCGCTCACCGCCGCCAGCGGCACGCCCACCAGCGCGTTGAGGAGGGTGCTCTTGCCCGCGTTGGCGCGGCCGGCGAGGGCAACGGTGCCGCTCCGGGGGAGGCTGGAGGCTGGGGGCTGGAGACCAGAGGGGGGCTGCGGCATGGATGGCGCGTTGCTACCCCGGGGCGCCCCGGCACGCTGGCCGGGAGGCTCGATTGTGCCACCCGGCAGCGCCCGCTAGCGGCCACCGCTGATCGTGAAGGCGCTCCCGTCAGAGCGGGCCACGATGTGCCCCACCTCGTCGGTGCGCCACACCTCGGCGCCGGCGTCCTGGAGGCGTCGCAGGGTGGGCCCGTCGGGGTGGCCGTAGTCGTTGCCCTCGCCGCAGGAGATGAGCGCCACCGAGGGCGACATCTGGTCGAGGAACCAGGGCGCGGAGCTGTCGACCGAGCCGTGGTGGTGCACCTTGTAGATGTCGATGGGACCGGGGTCGAAGCTCGACTCGCAGACGGCGCTCTCGCAGTCGCCGCCGAGCAGGGCCGTCACCTCGCCGTGCGTGATCCGGATCACGACGGAGTTGTTGTTCTCGTTGTCGCGGTCGCCGATGTCGGCGTGCAGCACCTCGACGGTGATCGCGGGGCCCATGTCGAGGAGATCACCCACCCTCACCGTGGTGCGCTTGTCGGCGGCCATGGCGCGGTAGTCGGAGAATGCGTTGCTGTCGGCTCGCCCGCCGCCGTCGAAGGCCAGCCCCGCCTCGGGGTGATCTTCCAGCGCCCAGTCCATCGCCCCCATGTGGTCGGCGTGCTGGTGGCTCACCAGGGTATAGTCCAGCCCGGCGATGCCCTGGTCGCGGAAATGCTCCTTGATACCCCAGTAGTCGTCCTCGTCGCCGGCGTCGACCAGCATGGTGAAGCCGTCGGGCGACACCACCAGCACGCCGTCGCCCTGCCACACGTCCATCACGTGGATCGACAGCTCGCCGCTCGGCGGCATCGACGGGCACTGGCAGTGGGCGGAGCACGACCCGGGGCAGGCGCTGTCGTCGGCGCCGTCGCACTCCTCGTGGGTGCCCAGCGCCAGCCCGTCGCCGCAGGCGAGGCCGTCGACCTCGGGGGCGGTGTCGGTGGCGGAGCCTGCATGGCTGTCGCGCGGGCGACCCTCGGCCGGTCGCTCGGTCGTCGCGCTCTCGCAGGCCGCCAGCAGGAAGAACATCAGGGGATCGTAGCCGATCACTCGATGCCCAGCGCGACCAGGGCGAGCCGGGCCGCCGCCGCCGAGGCCGCCTTCTTGGATCTCGCCTGCGCCGGGCCGTACGTCGCGCCGTCGAGCCTCACCGCCACGTGGAAGACCGCCGCGTGGGGTGGGCCCTCGGTGGCCACCACCTCATACTCCGGGGTGCCCCCTCCCCTCGCCTGTGCCCATTCCATCAGGCGGCTCCGGGGATCCACCAGCGACCCCATGCCCGCGAGGAGCGAGGTGAACTCCGGGAGGATCGCGGCACGCACCGGCTCGATGCCCCCGTCGAGGTAGATGGCCGCGACCACCGCCTCGAAGGCGTCGGCGCGCGTCTTGGGGAGGGCGACGATGCGCTCGCGGGGCTCGCCCCGGCCCACCCGGACGCCCTCGGCGAGCGCCCAGCGATCGGCGAGGGTGGCGAGCGCCTCGGTGTTGACGAGCCGCTGCCGCGCGCGCGTCATCTCGCCCTCGCCCCAGGTGGGCTCAGCCGCGATCAGCCACTCGGTGACGACGAGCTGCACCACGGCGTCGCCCAGCCACTCCAGCCTCTGGTTGTGGTCGGCCCCCGCCCCCGCCGAGGGGTGAGTCAGGGCGCGCTCCAGGAGCGCCGGCTCGCGGAACCGGTGGGGGACGTTCACGCCGCCCTCGCGATGATGCCGCCGAGGCACAGCTCGTCGCCCTCGTAGACCACCACCGACTGGCCCGGGGTGACGGCCCGCGCCGGCGCGAGCAGGCGCAACTGCAGGGGATCGAGGGACAGGATCTCGCAGGGCACCAGCGCGCCCCGGTGACGCAGCCGCGCGCGCAGCGGGCCCGTCCCCGGCGCCCGGATCAGGTTCACCCCCCGGGCAAAGACCTCGTGGCGCATGAGCCGCTCCTCCGGGCCCACCACCACCCGCCGGGTGCCCGGGTCGACGGCGATGACGAACCACGGGCCACCGGCGAGCCCGAGGCCCCGGCGCTGGCCGAGCGTGTAGCGGTGGTAGCCCTCGTGCTGGCCGAGCACCCGGCCCGCCTCGTCGACGATCTCGCCGGCGGCCTCGAGCTCCGGGGCGTGTCGC
>VGRQ01000305.1 GCA_016875315.1 Deltaproteobacteria bacterium
CACCGCCACCGGCCCGGCCAGCCGCGACAGGGCGCGCTCCACCCCGAGCCGCGCGAGCAACTGCGCCGTCACCGCCGCCGGGCCCACCGAGGGATCGAGCTCGAGCTCCCGGGCCAGCGCGTCGAGGTTCTGGAGGGGGCCGTCCACCGCCACCGTCCAGCCGTCCACCGTGGCCACCGGCGGCGCTCCCGCCGCCGAGCTTGTCACCACGAGGGCCGTGTCACCGGCGTCCATCTCGTGTCGCGACGCAGGGCCCCGCGCGTCCAGCACGCGTCCCAGCCGGCGCGCCAGCCCGAGGGCCCCGGGCGCGCCGATGACCCCGGCAAAACCGCCCATCGTTCCTCGCTAGATCCCGCAGGCCTCGTCGCAGTCCAGCACCGGCCCCAGCGTGTTGTCGGACAGGTCGTTGCCGGCACACGCGACAAGCGTGACGTTGCTGCAGCTCATGCCATAGCCCTCGTTGGCGCCGAAGGCGTTGCCCTGCACGTCGGCGCTCGAGTCGCTGAGCGACAGGCCATTGCCGGTGTTCAACGTGGAGATCGCGTCGACGATGGTGACCGTGCCGCCGTCGATGTACAGGCCGTCGTAGGTGGAGGCGCTCAGCTCGACGCCGTCGACGAGGCCCACGCCCTCCGCCGTGCCGCTCACCGAGGCGGCCTGGTAATAGTCGTAGAACGAGTAGTCGTGGTCGACGTAGATGCCGTAGCCGCTGGCATCGATCACGTTCACGTCCTCCATCAACCAGTCGTGGAAGCCGCTGAGGGTGATGGCGGTGCCGCCCGACACCTGGACGTCGATGTCGGAGAGCGACACATAGCCCTGGTCGGTGCTGCTCCAGTCGAGGTACACGGCGTTGTAGGTGCTCTGCCCCACGCTCAGGCCCTCGATCTCGATCTGCGGCGGCAGGCCGTAGCCGTAGTCGTACACGCCGTAGCCGGCGGTAGTCTCGATACTCAGCCCCGCGATCTCCAGGGCCACGTTGTTGACGTTCACCACCGAGCCCACGGCGGTGCCGACGGTGACGTCTTCCAGCTTGAGGTTCGCCTCGGTGGAGCTGTCGACGTAGCTGTCGTAGGTGCCGTCGCCGTCGCCGTCGGTCCAGTAGCCGTAGTAGTAGCCGTAGCCGGAGAACAGCGAGGTGGCGTAGGAGCCGGTGTACTCGTAGTCGAGCACCCCGTTGGTGTAGTAGTGGTAGCCGTAGTTGTACTCGCGGGTGGTGCCGATCTCGAAGCCGCTCACCTCGGCCGAGCCGTAGACCAGGTACACGGCCTCGCCGCCGAAGTCGGTGGCGGTGTTGTTGACGATCACCGCCGGGTCGCCCTCGTCCTGGTAGTAGGCCTGCACCAGCGCGCCGTTGTAGTCGGTCCAGGCGTTGCCCTCGATCGTCGCCGGCGAGCCGTAGAGGGTCATGCCGCTGCCGCCACCCGTGAACGTGTTGTTGGTCGCGACAAATGCATTGTCGTAGTACGAGCTGATGTCGGTACCCTCGTAGTCGTAGATGTACTCCGACACGTCGCCAGTAAAGTCGTTGACGTAGGTGTAGGTGTAGCTGCCCATCGTGTCGACGAAGGTGTTGCCGGTGAGCACCACCTCGCCGTACTCGCTGTGGAAGGTGCCATAGGCGGCGTAGCCCGAGAGCGTGGCGCCACTCATCTCGGTGGTGGCGTAGAAGTTCATCACGCCGGCGCAGCCGTTGTTGGCCAGCGTGCCGCCCTCGAAGCTCACGTCGCCGTAGACGTTGGACAGGCCCCAGCCGTAGTTGTCGGCCAGCGTGCTGTCGGTGATGGTGAGCTCGGCGTAGGCCGCCACCAGCGCGGCGCCGCGGTCGACGAAGGTGTAGTCGTAGCCGTCGGAGTAGGTCCACGTGCAGAGCCCCGCGAGGGTGCTGTCGACCTCCCGGTTGTTGGTGATGCTCAGCGCGTTGATGGTGCCCACGGCCGAGTCGAAGCGCGCGCCGGTCCGGGCGTTGTTGTCGAGCGTGAGCCCCGCCACGGTGACGGCGGGCGTGTCGCCCGTGTTGTAGGGGCCCACGTAGAGGCCGAAGTTCTCGTAGTCGCGGATGGTGACGTTGGTGAGCTCGGCGGCGACGCCCTGGATCCACAGGCCCGTGCCCAGGTAAGTGCCCTCGTCGTAGTCGGGCGAGTAGCCCTCGAGAGACCCGCCTTCTTCCTCGTTGATGGCGATGATGCTGTTGGCGACGGTGATCGTCGCGTTGGGGTGTACCGCGAGGATGCCGGCCACCTGGGATCCGTACACCTCCACCCCGTCGGCGCTGAAGTTCGCGTCGATCGAGAAGATGGCGTAGCCGTTGTCGCGCATGAGGTCGCCCGACATCGAGAGCGACCCGTCGAGGGCGACGATGCCGATGAGATCAGTGGTGGTGATGGTGTTGCCCGACATCACCAGGTCGCCGCCGTTGCTGTGGATCGCCACGCCCGAGCAGGTGGAGAGGTCGGAGCAGTCGCCGTCGGAGTGCACCTGGTCGAAGATGTTGTTGGTGAGCGTGGCGCTGCCGTTGCCCGCCACCTGCACGCCGTAGTCCATGGGCTCCGAGAAGAGGCTGCCGTCGATGCTCACCGAGGCGCTCGACACCAGCACCCCGCCGTAGGCGGGCTCCACGAAGGTACTGGCCGTCACCACCACGTTCTCGCTGCTGCCCACCTCGATCCCGTAGTTGTCGACGCGGTCGAAGGTCACATCGCTGATCGAAACGTTGGTGGCCGACTCCACGACGATGCCCGAGCGCGTGCTCTGGACCGTGAGGCCCGCGACGCCGGGGCCGTCGCCGGAGAGGGTGAAGGCGGGAGTGTTGGACGGCGCGTCGATGAAGGTCACCTCGGCGCCCTCGCCCACCACGGTGATGCCGCCGGGGACGGACACGCTCTCGGTGTAGTTGCCCGCGCACACGTTGACGGTGCCGCGACCCGACTCCATGGCCGCGTACACCGCGTCGCCGATCGTCTCGAAGTCGCCCGTCTCGCCGTCGAGGTTGATGCAGCCGGGGTCGCCATAGTCGATGTTGCCCGAGTCGCCGGAGTCGCCGGGGTCGGTGCCGTCCTTGCCGTTGGTGTCGTCGCCGGGTTGATCCGGGCAACCGGCGAGCAGGAGGAAGGAGGGGACGAGGGCAACAAGACGCATGGCGACTCCAACGGCCCCCCACGGTAGCCCTCCCGGCGCGACCACACAAGTTAGTTGCGCGGCCCTTCTCGGAGCGCCGATGGATCCCGAACGGCAGGCCCTTCACGACGCCCTGGAGCGCGCCAACGCGCGCGCCCTCGAGGGCGGCGGCCAGGACGCCATCGACAAGCAGCACGCCCGTGGCAAGCTCACCGCGCGGGAGCGCGTGGAGTTGCTCCTCGATCCCGGCACGTTCCGCGAGCTCGACCGTTTCGTCGTCCACCGCTGCAACGACTTCGGCATGGACAAGAAGCGCGTGCCCGGCGATGGCGTCGTCACCGGCTACGGCCGCGTCGAGGGGCGGCTCGTCTACGTCTTCGCGCAGGACTTCACCGTCTTCGGCGGCACGCTGTCGGGCGCCTACGCCAAGAAGATCTGCAAGGTGATGGACCTCGCGATGAAGAACGGGGCCCCGGTGATCGGGCTCAACGACTCCGGGGGCGCGCGCATCCAGGAGGGGGTCGAGTCGCTCGGCGGCTACGCCGACATCTTCCTCCGCAACACGCTCGCCAGCGGCGTCGTACCGCAGCTCTCGGCGATCCTCGGCCCCTGCGCCGGGGGCGCGGTGTACTCGCCGGCGATCACCGACTTCATCGTGATGGCGAAGGGCACGAGCTTCATGTTCGTGACCGGGCCCGACGTGATCAAGGCGGTCACCCACGAGGAGGTTACCCAGGAGCGCCTCGGCGGCGCCGACACCCACACCTCGGTGTCGGGCGTGGCCCACTTCGCGGCGGCCGACGAGCAGGCGGCCATCGCCGTCGTCCGCGCGCTCCTCGCCTACATCCCGCAGAACAACATGGAGGAGGCGCCACGGCGCAAGACGGACGACGACCCGCGCCGTGCCTGCCCGCAGCTCGACGAGCTCGTGCCGCAGAACCCCAACCGCCCCTACGACATCAAGGAGCTGGTCACCGCCGTGGCCGACGACGGCGCCTTCCTCGAGGTGCAGCCCGACTACGCCGCCAACGTGGTGGTGGGCTTCTGCCACCTCGGCGGCCGCAGCGTGGGCGTGGTGGCCAACCAGCCGGCGGTGCTCGCTGGCGTCCTCGACGTGAACGCTTCCTTGAAAGCGGCACGTTTCGTGCGTTTCTGCGACGCCTTCAACATCCCGCTCTGGGTGATCGAAGACGTTCCCGGCTTCCTGCCCGGGACGGCCCAGGAGCACGGCGGCATCATCAAGCACGGGGCCAAGCTGCTCTACGCCTTCGCCGAGGCCACGGTGCCCAAGGTCACGCTCATCACGCGCAAGGCCTACGGTGGCGCCTACTGCGTGATGAACAGCAAGCACCTGCGCGCCGACCTGAACTTCGCCTGGCCCACCGCCGAGATCGCGGTGATGGGGCCCGACGGCGCGGTCAACATCATCTTCCGCAACGACCTGGCCAAGGCGGGCGACGCCGCCGCGCGCAAGGCGGAGCTGGTGGCCAACTACCGCGACCGCTTCGCCAACCCCTTCCGCGCCGCCGAGCTCGGCTTCATCGACGAGATCCTCCTGCCGCGCGACACTCGCGCCCGGCTCGTGGATGCCTTCGACACCCTGGAGAACAAGCGCGACAAGAACCCGCCGCGGAAACACGGTAACATCCCCCTTTGAGCACGGCCGTTGACGGCCCGCCCGTCTCCGGATAGCCGCCGGAGCTTTCCAAGGTCCCCAGATGGTCCGCATCCGCCTCGCCCGCACGGGCGCCAAGAAGAAGCCCTCCTACCGCGTGGCCGTGGCCGACAAGCGCTCGCCGCGTAACGGCCGTTGCATCGAGTACATCGGGCACTACAACCCGATGGTCGAGCCGCCGGTGATCAACATCGACCTCGCCCGCGCCGACTACTGGCTCCAGAAGGGCGCCCAGCCCAGCGAGACGGTGGCCTCGTTGCTGAAGAAGGCCCGCGCGGCCAGCGGTTCGGCCGAATGATCGAGCTGGTGCGCCACATGGTGAAGGGGCTCGTCACCGATGCCTCCGCCGTGAGCGTCAACGCCGTCGAGGGCGAGGCCAGCGTGCTCATCGAGCTGCGCGTCGCGCCTGCCGACCTCGACCGGGTGAAGGGTCCCGACGGGGAAACGCTCCGCGCGCTCCGCACCGTGCTCAGCGCGGGCGCCGGCCAGCGCCGCGCCGTGCTCGAGCTCATCGAGCCCGGCATGGACAACGGCGTGGGCGGCGGCGAGAGCGCCGAGTCCACCGGCGACGAAGTCACCGCCGAGTAGGCGCATGCCGGCCGAACTCATCGAGCTCGGCTCCGTGGTTGGCATCTTCGGCGTGCGGGGCGAGGTGCGCCTGCACCTCCACAACCGCGAAGACAGCGTGCTCGACGAGCCCCGCGAGGTGATCTTGCGCGGCCCCGACGAGCAGGAACGCGTGGCCACGGTGAGCGCGCGCCCGGGCGCGGGCAAGCGCATCATCGGCCGCGTGGCTGGCGTCGGCAACCCCGACGAGGCGGCGGCGCTCGTGGGCTGGACGGTACACATCGACCGCGACGCCCTGCCGCCCACCGCCGAGGGCGAGTTCTACGTTGCCGACTTGCTCGGCCTCCCCGTGGAAGACGAGGAAGGCACGCTGATCGGCACCCTCCGCGACGTGGCGTGTACGGCGGGCGGCGCGCGCGACGTGTGGGTGATCGACACCGACGGCGGCGAGGCCTTCGTCGTGGCCACGCCGGAGAACATCCTCCGGGTCGACCACGAGGCCGGGGTGATCGTGGTGGCGCGCGCCGCCGTCTCCGGCGACTAGGCCGCCGTGCACGTCGACGTCCTCACCCTCTTCCCGGAGATCGTGCGCCCTCCGCTGACGATGTCGATCCTCGGGCGCGCGCTCGCGGCGGGGCACTGGTCCGTGGGGATCCACGACATCCGCGAGCACGGGATCGGCCGTCACCGGGTGGTCGACGACTCGCCCTACGGCGGCGGCAGTGGCATGGTGATGCGCGTCGACGTGGTCGACGCCGCCATCAACGCGGTCCGGCGCCCCGGCAGCCACGTGGTAATCCTCGAGGCCTCCGGCGCGCCCTTCACCCAGGCGGTGGCAGCGCGACTCGCGACGCTGCCTCACCTCGTCCTGGTGTGCGGCCACTACGAGGGCATCGACGGGCGCGTGCGGGAGCACCTGTGCGACGAGGCCCTGAGCATCGGCGACTTCGTGCTCACCGGCGGCGAGATCGCGGCCTGCGCCGTGGTCGACGCG
>VGRQ01000306.1 GCA_016875315.1 Deltaproteobacteria bacterium
TTCGGCAAGGAGTTCGGCAACCGGGGGCAATGCAACCCCACGTACTACACGGTGGGCAACCTCGTGAAGCACCTCGTGTACCTGCGCGACGAGGCGGGGCTCTCCACCGCCGACATCGTCAACGGCTACATCTTCGTGACCGCCGGCGCCTGCGGCCCCTGCCGCTTCGGCATGTACGTCACCGAGTACCGCAAGGCGCTTCGCGACGCGGGCTTCGACGGCTTCCGCGTGGTGCTCTTCCAGCAGCAGGGTGGCATGAAGCAGGCCACCGGCGACGAGACGGGGCTGGTGATCGACCAGAAGTTCGTGTTCGGCATCGCGAGGGCGCTCATGGCCGGCGACGTGCTCAACTTGCTCGCCTACCGAATCCGTCCCTACGAGACCGTCGCCGGCGCCACCGACGAGGCGCTGCGCGAGTGTCGCGAGCTCATGTCCCATGCCTTCCGCGACGACGCCTCGGTGGTGGCGGCCCTGTGGCGCTGTCGCCGTCGCCTCGCGCGCGTCGAGGTCGACCGCACCCAACCCAAGCCCGTGGTCTCGGTCATCGGCGAGTTCTGGGCGATGACCACCGAGGGCGACGGCAACTACCAGCTCCAGCGATTCCTCGAGCAAGAAGGCGCCGAGGTGGACGTCCAGGGGGTCACCAACTGGCTCCTGTTCATGGTGTGGGAGAACCGCTACGACACCTTGCAGCGGCAGGCGCTGAAGGAAGACGACGGGGGACGGAAGGGCCTGTCCGGCAAGGACGCCACGAGGAAGCTCTGGATGCTCGAGGCCGCCGAGCACGCGGTGCGCGCCCACTTCCAGCTCTACGCCAAGGCCATCGGGCTGCACGGCTACCACCTGCCCGACATGGAGCAGATCGCCGCGCTCGCATCGAGACACTACGACAACCACGTGCGCGGCGGCGAGGGGCACATGGAGGTGGGCAAGCTGGTGCACTTCATCGAGGATCGCGTGAACCACATGACGATCTCGGTGAAGCCCTTCGGCTGCATGCCGAGCTCGGGCGTGTCGGACGGGGTCCAGGCCGCGATCACTGCGCGCTACCCCGACGCCATCTTCCTCCCCATCGAGACCACCGGCGACGGCAAGGTCAACGTGCAGAGTCGCATCCAGATGATGCTCTTCCGCGCCCGGCAGAACGCCCGCGCCGAGCTCGACCTCGTGCTCGCCGAGAAGGGCCTCGACGAGGCGAGCTTCAAGGCTCGCGTGAACGGCTCGCGACGCTGGAAGAGCGCCTTCGCCCGCCCGGCGCACCGGTTCGCCGGGGTGGCGGCGAACCTCGCGGCCGGGGTGTGATCAGTCCTCGAAGAAGGGCGTGTCCGCGAACTCGTCGCACCACTTGACGTCGCCCGCGCCCGACACCTTGCCGGTGCCCGGGTACTCCGGGGCGTCGAAGTCGTAGGGATCCTTGCCCTCGTAGTTTTCCATCTCGATCTCGAAGCTGCCGCCCGCGCTGTCGCCCTGCACCTCGAAGCTGAAGGCGGTGGGGTTCCCATTCCAGTACATGCCGTCGAAGACGTAGCCCTCGTCGCCGACCACCCACTCGCCGTCCATCCAGCAGTTCACGCTCAGCGCCACCTCGGCGGTCACGTCGCCCTCGGCGAGGCTGACGGAGAGGCCATCGTCCCAGGTGGTGCTGTCGGCGGTGAGAACGCAGGAGCCGGAGGGCTGGAGCAGGTCGGGGCCGTCGCCGCTGGCGTTGTAGAGCCCGCCGTCGAGCGCCTCGGCCACGTCGTGACAGTCCACGCCCTCGGCCTTGCTCATGTAGAGGAACATGTGGTTGTCGTCGACGAAGAAGTAGGTGGCGCTGTCCCACACCTCGGCGCTGCTTTCGCGGGCCTCGATGGTGCCGAGGAGCTGCGGCAGGTCGAGCTCCTCCTCGGGGGCGCAGGCAAACAAGAGCGCGATCATTCGGCGTCCTCCGTGGAGTCGGCGAGGTTCCCCGCCGCGCGGGCGGCGAGGTAGGCCTCCATGAAGGGGGTGATGTCACCGTCGAGGAAACGGTCGGTGTCGCCCGTTTCCATGCGGGTGCGCAAGTCCTTCACCATGCGGTAGGGCTGCAGCACGTAGCTGCGGATCTGGCTGCCCCACTCGATCTTCTTCTTGGTGGCGTTCTGCGCGTCGACGGCGGCCTGCCGGCGCTCCAGCTCCTGCTGGTAGAGGCGCGCGCGCAGCATCTTCATCGCCGTGGCCTTGTTCTTGTGCTGGCTGCGCTCGTTCTGGCACTTCACCACGATGCCCGAGGGCACGTGGGTGATGCGCACGGCGCTGTCGGTCATGTTGACGTGCTGCCCACCGGCGCCACCGGAGCGCATCGTCTGGATCTCGAGGTCTTTCTCGTCGATCTTGATCTCGATGCTGTCGTCGACGTCGGGGTAGGCGCCCACCGAGGCGAACGCGGTGTGGCGCCGGGCGTTGGCGTCGAAGGGCGAGATGCGCACGAGGCGATGCACGCCGATCTCTCCCTTGAGGTAGCCGTAGGCGTGGTCGCCCTCCACCTCGATGGTGCAGGATCGGATGCCGGCCTCCTCGTGGGCCTGCTCGTCGACCAGCGTGCACGAAAAGCCCATGCGGTCGGCCCAGCGCAGGTACATGCGCTTGAGCATCTCGGCCCAGTCGGCGGCGTCGGTGCCCCCGGCCCCGGCGTTGATCTCCAGCACCGCCGAGGCCTCGTCGCCCTCCTCGCCGAGCAGCCGCCTCACCTCGAGGGCGCGCACGGCAGGCTCCAGCGCCGCCACCATGGCGGCCGCCTCCTTCTCCGCGTCGGCGTCGCCCATCTCCTCGGCGAGCTGCAGCATCGTCTCCGCGTCGGACACGGCGCGCTCGAGCGTCTCGAAACGCTCCACCACCTTGGCGAGGGTGTTCTTCTCGCGCAGGAGCTCGCGGGCGCGGGCGGCGTCGGTCCAGAACTCGGCGAAGCCGGCCTGGTGGTCGAGATCGGCGATGCGGTGCTTGCGGTTGTCTACGTCAAAGGTGCCCCCGGAGCGCATCGACGCGCGCTCGGAGGGCCTGGGTGGTTTCGGCGAGCTCGGAAGCCATGGGCCGCGGATATCAAGAAACCGGCCGGCTCGGGGCGCCTGCTAGTAGACGGTGACCGAATCCCACTCGCCCGGGTTGTCCTCGGTGGCGTAGTAGGAGGCCACCTCGCCGTCGCCGTCAACGTCGCACTTGCCGTCGACCTGGAATTGCGTCTGGTCGCCCAGCGAGAGCGAGTACCGGCCCCGGACTGCCCCCTGGGGTCGCCACCCGATGGTGTCGAAGCCGCCCGCGCTGCCCGAGGCCGGCCAGTCGGTCGGTTGCCGATCGCCGCCGCCGCCGGTGAGGTCGGACGGGTACCAGGTCGCGTCTTCCACGAAGGTGTCCCAGGTGGCGAAGTACGCCAGCTGCGCCTGCCGGATGGCGGCGACGTTGGGCGGAATCTCGGCCCGGAGCGTCCGGTACTGGGAGTTCCGCCAGCTGCTCACGCCGATGGCCGCGAGCACGCCGACGAGGGCGACGGTGATCATCACCTCGACGAGCGAGAAGGCGCGGCGCATGTCGGCATCGTAGCGGAAGGCGGGCGATTTCACAACGCCCTCGACACGAGGCTCGGGGCCGAGAGACCAAGGCCGACCAGGCAGCGAGACTCCTCGGCGGCCATGCGGGCGTCGTCGCCGGGCGCCTCGTGATCGTGGCCCAGCAGGTGGAGGCAACCATGGACGAGCAGCACGCGGAGCTCGTCGTCGAGCGCATGGCCAATCGCTTCCGCCTGGCGACGCGCGGTATCGAGGCTGATCACCACGTCGCCCAGGACCCGCTCGTCGTCCATCGCGAAGGAGAGCACGTCGGTCGGTCCCTCCTTCTGGCGATACTGCCGGTTGAGCTCGGCGATGAAGGCATCGTCGCAGAGGAGCACGCTCAACTCGGCGCGAGGGCGCCCCAGCAGGGCGAGCAGTCGCGTGGCGTCGGCCTTCAGGGCACGCGCCGAGAAGCGCACCCCCTCGCAGCGGAGGGCCACCGGCATCAGTCGTCGGTGTCCGGGGGGCGCGGTCGCTCGGGATCGGTCTCCACGCTCTCGTAGTCGGGCATGGCGCCGGCCTGGTAGTTCGGCAGGGTAGTGGCGCCCGGGGGCGCGGGACGGAGCGGGCTGGCGATCTCCAGCGTGATCGTCCCCTGCTTCGGCACCGGCACGAACTTGGCAGGCGCGGCGGAGCTGCCCGAGGAGATCGCCTGCGTGGTGGGGTACTCCACGCGGTGGTGGTAGATACCGAGGAGCACCGCCACGAAGGCGTCGGCGATGCGGTAGAGCTCCTTCAGGGTGAGGGGGCACTCCTCGAGCTGGCCGTCGCTCATCACGTTGTTGATGATCGCCTGGATCATCGCGCGAAATCGTTCCTCGGAGGGCTCGCGGATGGTGCGGCACGCCGCCTCCACCTTGTCGGCGAGCATGATGACGCCCGCCTCGCGGGTGTTGGGCTTCGGTCCCGGGTAGCGGAACCGGGCCTCGTCGACCGGCTCGCCCCCAGACTGCTCCTTGGCGCGGTTGTAGAAGTACGGGATCAGGCCCGTGCCGTGGTGCATGAAGATGTTGTCGTAGATGGGCCGCGGCAGGTTGTACTGGCGCGCGAGGGCGCCGCCGTCGCGCACGTGGTTGATGACGATCTGTGCCGATTGTTCTGGCGTGAGCCGGTCGTGGCGGTTCTGGCCGTCGCGCTGGTTCTCCACGAAGTACTGCGGCTTCACGCCCTTGCCGATGTCGTGGAAGTAGCAGGCCACGCGGGCAAGGAGCGCGTTGGCGCCGATGGTCTCGCACGCCGCCTCGGAGAGCGAGCCCACGATGACGCTGTGGTGGTAGGTGCCCGGGGCCTGGAGCATGAGCTTGCGCAACAACGGGTGGTTCAAGTTGGCAAGTTCGAAGAGCTTGTAGTCGGTGAGGAAGCCGAGGGCCTCCATCGCAGGCACCAGCCCCAGCACCATCATCGCGCCGAGGATGCCCGCCGCGAAGGCGGCAATGGCGAGGTAGGTCGCGCTCGCCCAGTCGAGCGGGCTCGAGCCCGCCGCCGCGCCCTGGGCCTGCGCCAGCGCCACCAGCAAGACGAGCCCCGCGCCCACCACGCCGGCCAGCGTTCCCGCGCGCAGGACGTTGAGGCGCTCTCGCGCCTGGCCCACCGCGCCCGCCGCCACCGTGGCGGTGACGAGGTACCACGCGGCCGACAGCGCCGAGGCGTCCATCAGCGCCGCCGACAGCACCGAGCCCACCACTGCGAAGACCAGCGCGCTCTCGCTGTTGACGAGGATGCGCACGAGCATCGCGCCCCCGGCGACCGGCACCAGCAGGCTCGCCACCGCGTGCGGATCGCCGCCGAACTTGACGATGTCGCCCGTCGACAACAGCAGGCGTCCAATGCCCAGCACAAGCAACAGGATGAGGCCCATCGCCTCCAGCTCGGCCTCGCGACGCGCGAACTTGCGCATCGTGGTGCGGGCGAAGCCCACCGGCGCGAGGACCACGACCAGCGTGAACGCGAGCCACACCGAGAAGCGCCAGCCCGCCCCCACGCTGTCGTCGGCGTCGCGAAGGGCCCCGGCCATCGCCGCCTGCCTCGCGTCGACCACGTCGCCAGCGCGCACGATTCGGGCGCCGCGGCGAACCTGCACCTCCACCGGCTCCACGGCGTCGCGAGCGGCGGCGCGGCGCTCCTCGGTGAGCACCTGGTTCGCCGAGAAGTTGGGGCGGATCATCCCGCGCGCGGCAGCGGCCGCCGCCTGGACCAGCGCCGGGTCGGTGGTGCCCTGGTAGCGCTCCACGACGTGCAGCGAGATCGCCTGCCGCGCCTCTTCCGGGGTCCGGAGCTGGGCGAAGTCGCTGAGCGTCGATTCCTCGCGCAGCCCACCCACCACGCTCACCACGGTGACGGGCCGCGCCGGGTTGGGCAAGTCGCGCGAGTCGCGAATGACGGGCCTTCTCAGGCCCACGCCGAGCAACTCCACCACCAGCGACTCGGCGGGCGCGGCGAAGCGATGCTGCACCAGCACGTCGAGCGCCTCGGGCTCCAGCGCGATCTCCAGGGCCGTGGCGAAGTCGCGCGCGATGGCCGCCACCGCCTCGGGCGACGGCTCGCGGCGCCCCGATGCCTGCGCGTCGAGCTGCGCCGAGAGCATGCGGCGGCGCCCCATGTCGAAGGCCTGCTCCACCTGCGACTCGAGCTTCTTCAAGAGCCCCTGGTCGACCTCGAAGACCGGGGCCACCTGCGACTCGGCCCCGGCACGACGCTCGGCCGTGGCCGCCTCGTCGACGAAGGCGAAGGCGTACGGGGCAACCACGTCGCTCGTGGCCACGGCGCCATCGGGCAACGC
>VGRQ01000307.1 GCA_016875315.1 Deltaproteobacteria bacterium
CGCGGCCGGTCATGAACACCTGCGCGATGTTCTCGCGGTCGATCACCTCGCGGAGCTGCGGCACCCGCCCGAGCACCCGCACCCCGTGCACGCTGGTGGCCTCCTCGCCCTCGGGCACCACCACGCCCGACACGCGAAGCGCCCACTGCGGGTGGCGCAGCACCGTGTCGACGAAGGGCGCCGCCTCCACGGCGCTCCCGACCACGAGGATGTTCCACGTGGGCGCCTGCTTGCGGGCGCGATCCGCCTCCCAGCGCCGCGCCGCGTAGATGGTGAACACGCTGGCAATGGCAAAGAGGAGCAGGAACGACCGCGAGGTGGGCACCGGCGGCGGGAACAAGAACAGGATGAGCAGGAACAGCGCCAGCGCCACCGCCACGGCGCTCGCGATGCGGAGCAGGAGAACGTCGGCGCGGATGCGGCGGATGTCGTCGTACAAGCGGTGCTGCGACAAGCTCACCAGCCACACCGGCACCACGCCAAACACAAGGTGAAACTGGCTTTTCACCGTGACCGGTGAGAGGATCGCCTCGCCGGGCACCACGTCGTACGACCAGAACTCCCGTGCCTGCTGCCGCAGCCAGGCCACGCCGAGGAAGGTCAGCGTCACCACCGTCGCGTCGATGAATCGCGCGGTCCAGCCGAGACTGGCCGCCTGGGCGCGCTGCATGAGCGCGACCCTAACCGCCCCGCCGCGCCCCTACGGCGTGTGCCAGCTCCAGAACGGCTCGGCCCAGGTGGCGGTCCCGCTGTTGGAGTACGCCTTCGTCGGCTGCGGGTACCACTCGGTCGGCCGGCCGGTCTGGCCGCCGGTCACCAGCGAGCCCACCCAGTCGCCCTTGGCGTACACGCGGTCGATCTGCTTGCGCACATGGGCCACGTCGGCGGCGCTCACCACGCCGTTGCTCGTCGCCTTGTAGAACTGCACGGTCACGCGGACGGGAAAGCGCGTGTCGCGCTCGATGGGCAGGTCGCCGAACTCGGTGAACGGGCCCTCGGCCTCGCCGTGGCTCACCACCGCCATCTCCACGTCGCTCGACTTGGCCGCCATCTCCTGCATCGGCGCGGGGGCCGACATCGCCGGCGCGCCGCTCGCGGCGCCGCCCATGCCGAAGCCCCAGTCGTCGTACCAGTGGCGCTCGGGTTGACGCTGCTTCAGCGGCACCTGGATGAGCAACACCACGTCGAGGCCGGCGTCCTCGCTGATGCTGTCCACGTCGATCCCTTGCTCTTCCGCCCACTGGCTCACGCGCTCGGCCATGAAGGGCGCGCGCTCGCCGTCGTCGTTGAAGAACAAGGGTTGCGAGAGGTAGCCGCCCTCGTTCTGGATGATCTGCATCGAGGTGCCCTCGCGGGTGGCCATGATCGCCATCACCGCCGGGTTTCCCGGGGAGGACTGGTAGTTGTAGAGCACCGGCGTGAAGGTGGCCTCGCCCTTCTCGGGGATGGGGAGGAAGCAGGCCTGCGCGCTCACCAGCACGTGCTCGTCGCGGCTGGTCCACAGCGAGTCCTCGTCGCCTGCCCACGACCCGGGGTCGTGCATGTAGCGGCGCGGGTCCTTGAGCAGGCTCGACAGCGTCGTGGTCTTGAGCGCCTTGCCGTCCTCGTTGCCCACGCGCAAGTAGAACTCGTCGCTGCGCAGGTCGGCGGTCTTGTCGGAGAAGTTGTCGAAGCGGATCACCGGCATCGGGTGGAGCGCGCCGTTGCGGTCGCGCACGCCGATGGTCATGTCGGAGATGTTCGGGCCCACCGAGCTGCCCTTGTAGCGGCCGGTGTCTTCCCACGTGACGTTCATCACGTTCAATCCGTATTTCTGCACGAGCGACTGCGCCGTGCTGTCCCACACCATGGCTTCGACCTTGCCGATGGTGCTGTGGAAACGATCTTCCCAGCCGGCCTCGGCGGGAGTGGAGAGGGCGAGGAGGAGGAGATTCACGTTGGCTCCGAGGTTCGTCGGCACAACGGCGGGCGCCCGCCGCGCCTTACAGCGGGCTAGGGCGTGGCCCGATGTTGCGCGCCCTCGTCGAGAAGCTCGGAAGTTCGCGGACAGCGATCTTGGAGTTTGTCGCAGGCTTGATCGCGCTGTGGTTCGCGGTGCCGGTGGTGCAGCGGGTGGTGGAGGCGATGCTCGCGCGCCGCGCGTTCCCCGGCGACATCGAGTGGATGGAGGGGGCCACGCTGATGACGGCGGTGCGCCTGCGCGACGGGCTGCCCATCTACGGCGACCCCGCCGCCGACTACATCCCCTTCATCTACCCGCCGGGCTTCGCGTGGCTGGTGTCCTTGTTCGACGTGTCGTACGCGAGCGGCCGCAGCCTCTCCATCGCCGCCATCGGCGTGGCGGCGGCGGCGCTGGTGTACGGCGCCCGGCGGCTGGGCTCGGCGTGGCCGGCGGCGCTGGCCACCGTGGGCCTCCTGGCCGCCACCTGGGACGACAGCGGCACCTTCTTCGACCTCGTGCGCACCGACAGCCTCGCGCTCGCCCTGCTCGGCTGGGCGCTGGTGCTCGGCGACGGTCCCACGCGCGCGCACACCGTGGCCAGCGGCCTCTGCCTCGCCCTGGCCTTCACCACCAAGCAGCACGTGGCCGCCTTCGGCCTGCCCATCGCCATCTGGCACTGGCGGGTACACGGCTGGCGGCGCGCGGCGCTCTTCGCGGCGGCCTCGGCGGGGCCGGCCCTCGCCTTCTCGGGGGCGATGATCGTCGCCACCGAGGGGCGATTCTTCACCTGGATCGCGCGCCTCGCCACCTCGCACGGCATCGTGGTGGCCCGGCTCATCCCGGGCGCGCAGAAGGAGTGCTGGCAGGCGCTCCCCATCGTGACCACCGCCGCGCTCGCGGTGCCGATGTGGATGGTGCGCAAGAGCTACTGGGCGGGGGTGAGCCTCGCCGCGCTCCTCGTCGCCTCGCTGATGCGCGGGCACACCGGCGGCTACCTCAACGTGCTGATGCCGCTCATGTGGGTGCAGGCCCTGCTCCCGGCGGTGGCCGCGGCCGGCGTGGGTGGCCCCTACGCGCGCACCCTCGCGAGCCTGCTGGTGGCCGCCCAGTGCTACGCGGTGCGGGGCGAGGACCTCAAGCGTTTCCTCCCCCAGCCGGGCGAGGCGGACCGCGTGCTGGCGCTCGTCGAGGAGCTTCGTGCCCTTCCCGACCCCATCCTCATCCCCCACGCGCCCTTCTACGCGCACCTCGCCGGCAAGAAGGGCAGCTTCGCGCTCATCTCGCTCTGGGACATCGACCACAAGGGCGGTGCCTACTACGACGACGTGGCGATGATCGAGCGCGCCATGGCCGGCGGCTACTGGCCCACGGCGGTGGTGCCCGACGACAAGCTCGGCCACGACTTCACGGTGTACTTCCGCAAGGACTCCAACCTCAAGACCCGGCCGGTGGCGACGAAGACCGGCTGGCCGATGCGCATCCGCAGCGTGTGGACGCACGTGGACGGTGGTACAACTCCCCCGTGACGCTCTTGCTGCTGCTCGTTGCCTGCGCGCCGCGCCCCGGTGACTACCTCGTGTTCAGCGAGGACTGGTCCACCACCTGCACCGTGGGCAGCGGCCCCTTCCACGAGCCCGAGCCGATGTACGACATCGACGTGGTGGTGTCCGACGACCGTGCCTGGCTCGACGACAACGAGTGTCGTCTTTCCGGCATGGACTACGCGTGCGACTTCACCCCCGAGGTCGACCCGCTCGACGACGCGGGCCTCGACGCCACGCTCACCCTCGCGCGCGCGTGGACGGGCGCGTGGAGCGCCCCCGAGGAGCTCCACGGGCAGGTGGACTGGTTCTACACCTGCGATGGCGACGACTGTGTCGACCTCTACGCCCGCGGCGTGGAGCTGTGCAGCGCGCGGTGGACCTACTCCGGGGTGCGGGTGGAGTGGGAGTAGTCTAGCAGCCGGTGGTGACGACGTACACGCCACCACGATCCTCCCCCGCCGGGTCGTGCCAGGGCGCGCCCACGAGGAAGGTGAGTTCACTGTCGCCGAGCACGGCCACGCCCCTGCCGACAAGCTCGCCGACCCCCTCGCCGGTGAAGACGCACGCTGCGTTCGCGGCGCTCACGTGACCGCGGAGTCCCACGGGAATGGCATACGCCCTCCCGCTCGGCGCGTCCGGTCCGGTGTCGTAACCCGGCGCTCCTGCGAACAGGACCAGGTCGGCGCCTTGCCCGGCTGCAGCGAGGCTCAGCCCGAGGAAGTCGGCCGCGTGTTCCCCCTCGACGGTCAGCGCTGCATCGACCGCGCCCTCCCCCAACGGTCCGAGCGCGAGGTACACGAGCCCTGCGTGTTCGACCGGGGTCGAGGCGAAGTGGGCTGACACGCCCAAGTCGGCCAGGCCGTCGCCATCCACGTCCCCGGGCGCCACGATGCTGCCGCCGAACCGGCCCTCGGCCACGCGGCCGAGGAGGGTGCTGCCCACGTCAGCAATCCGCAGTTTTCCCTCGCCGTATTGCTGGATCACGTGAACTGCGCCCACCCGCGAACCGGACGCCGAGTGCTCAGGCGCTCCGAAGGCCACCTCGTCGATCCCGTCGCCATCGCTGTCGCCCAGCGTGGCGATCGCAGCACCGGCGCTGTCGCCCTCGCTGGTCCCGGATACCGACAGGACAGCGTCGCCCAGCGAGAGCGAGCCGCGGCTGTCGGCGGGGAAGAAGTGTACGCCGCCGGCGCGAGCGCCGTCCGCCGTCTCCCCCATGACCGCGCCCACCACCACGTAGCTGTGGCCATCGCCCGCGGGGTCGATGGCGCTTGCCAGCGACCAGCCGGCGCCGTCGGCCATATCTTCACCATCGAACTGTGCCCTTGCGTCGGCCGGCGCGAGGTAGGCGTCGAGCGGGCCGGGGAAGAGCCAGGCTCGTCCTGCGCCGCCGACTTCCACGTCTGTCATCGGCGCTCCGACGAGCATCTCGTCGAAGCCGTCGCCGTCGAGATCGCGACTGGGCGCGATGACGTGGCCGGAGAGATCCCAACTCCTGCCGCTTTCAAATGTAGACATCGGGCTACCGAGGCTAGCCGAGCCGAGTCCCGAGCCGGGCAATACCATCACGGCCCCGTGGATGTCGGGTTCGTCCCCGGGCTCGGCCTCGTTCGGCGCGCCGACCGCGACGTCATCGATGCCGTCGCCGTCCATGTCGCCCACCACGGTCACGGCCATGCCCGCCTCGCCGTAGGGCGTGGCCCCGGGCAGGAACGTGGCATCGCCCAGGGCCGAAACCTGGTCTGTGTCGGTGCCGTCGCAGTCCTCGTCGTGCCCGTTCAGGGGGAGCTCCGTCGCTCCAGGAAAGGTGGTCGCGTCGCTGTCGTCGCAGTCACCCTCCCAGGTGGCGAACCCGTCGCCGTCGGCGTCGTCGGCCCACACGCCCTCGTCCACCTCGCCATCGCAGTCGTCGTCAATGCCGTTGCCACGCCCGTTCCCAGTACCGCCGTCCTCTGCCGCGCCGGGGTGGCGGTCCGGGTCATCGTCGTCGCAGTCGCGGCTGCTGCTGTAGCCGTCGCCGTCTGCATCGACGGGGGGCGCTTCGCCGGGATCGCAGGCGAGGGCGCCCAGGAGCGCCAGGCGGATCCAGATCATCGGTGAACGCCGTTCTGGTTGTCCTGAGAATCCCACTCGGCGAGGTACCCCCGGGTGTCGGCGGCGCAGCGCAGGCGCCCGGCTGGCCAGTTGGTACTGCCGCAGACGTAACCCGCGCCCGTTCCGTTGGCCTGCCACGTGTCGGGATTCGCCGCGTCCCAGATGTTGAAGATCGAGTTGGTGGAGACGCCCTCGTCGGTGTGGCCGTCGTAGCGCACGAGGTGCACGGCGATGTCAGTAGTGAAGGTGTTCTGCGCCTCGTGTACTGGAGCCTCACCCGGGATGTCGATGTAGAGGTCGGTCGGCTCGACACTCATCTCCCCGGGTACCCTCTCCTCCCGGAAAAAGGTGTCGGAGGTTAAGGGTTAAGACTTTCCTTGGGGCCACCATGGTCCTGTCGCGACCTGCCGTCACCGCGTTCATCGCCTACCTGCTCGGCGCCCTCGTGCTCGGCGAGGTCTTCCCCTTCTCCCGCTACACGATGTACGCCGACATTGCCGCGCGGGACTACGGCGCCATCCCCGTCTTCGTGGTCGATGGCTCCGAGCGCGACCCATCCACCCTCCACGCCTTCCACGATCTCGACCCTGCCGAGTTCGTCGCCCCAGCAGGCGTCGTGACGGCCATGGACTACGTCACGCGCGGCTGGGCCGACCTGGTGCGTCGCCGGCCGGCCACCGCGCCCGGCCCGCTCGCCGTCGAGGTGGCCTACGACCTCGTGCGCGTCCAGGGCGGCGAGGTGCAGCG
>VGRQ01000308.1 GCA_016875315.1 Deltaproteobacteria bacterium
GCCCGGCCAGCTCGAAGACGAGCGCGGATTCTACCCGCTCGGTGATCCGGCCAAGCCGCGTTCGCCGCCAATCGCCGTACTGGACCGCGAGCGCCGCATCCATCGTCGCCTCAGAACACGAGGACGCGGTCGGCCCACAGCGTCCATTCGGTGAGTTCATCCAGGGTGCTGCGGCGCGTACCTTCTGCGAGCTCGCTGTCCGCGATGCCGCGGGCGTCCATGCACGTCCCGCAGACGCCGATCTCGCCGCATCGCCGCGCGACGCCGCGGAGCATGACCTCGACGTTGTAGTAGCCCTGCGGCACCTTCTGCCCGGCCTTGGCGCAGCTCGCAGCGTCGCCCATGAGGAAGACGCGCACGTGCTCGCCGTCGCGCCTGGCGACCGAGCCAGCCAGCCGCAGGCCGTTGTAGCTGCGCTCCGCCCCGTAGGGCGCATCGTTGAGGATGAACAGGGGCTTGCTCACGTCGAAACCTCCACCGCGACCACCTCGACCGGCAGCCCGCGCGCGCGCCAGTCCGGCACGCCTTCCTCCATGCGGATCGCCCGGAACCCCCGGGACCGCAGCAGCTCGACCGCCTCGACGGCCATGACGCAGTAGGGACCGCGGCAGTAGGCGACGACCTCGCGGTCACGCGGCAGCTCTGCGAGGCGGCGCTCGAGCTCGCCGAGTGGAACCGAGACCGCGCCTGGGAGGTGCCCCGCGCGGTACTCTTCCGCGGGTCGGACGTCGAGCACCGTCACGGCGCCCTTGCGGATGCGGTCGACCAGCGCGTCCCGGTCGACCGGCTCCATGCTCCCGCGCGCGCGCAGGAAGACCCGCGTCACCTCCGCGATCTCGAGCAGGCGCGACTCGGCGAGGTCGCGGAGCGAGCGGAAGAAGGCGTCGACGCGCTCGTCGGTGAGGCGGTAGGTGACGTGCACGCCGTCCCTCTCGGCGTCGACGAGCCGGGCCCGCCGCAGGACCTGGAGGTGGTGCGAGGTGTTCGCGACAGACTGCCCGACCTGCGCGGCGAGGACTTCGACGGTGCGCGGTCCCTGGCAGAGGATGTCGAGGATCTCCAGCCGTGGGCCACTCGCGAGCGACTTGCCGATGCGGGCGAGCTGGTCGTACACGGCGTCCTTGAACTGGCGGGCGGGTGAGGGAGACGGCGGCACGGTTTGCTCCTCAAAGAGTCAAACAAGTAATTGAATATCACCCGCGCGCCCGGTTGCCAAGCACCCAGGCCGATAGCGGTCCAAGCCAACTCTGTACGCGGACCGTGACGCGGACCGTTCGGATTGCCCACTTCTGCGCCAAGAGGTGCGCGGATGCCCATCAACCAGAAGGAGCTCGGAGCGCGGCTGCGGCGCGCGCGCGGGCAGAAGCCGACGTGCGTCGGCGACGACGCAGAAGCAGAGGGCTTCTGGAAGGATCAGTGCTCGGCCTGGATCCAGCGCACGGCCTACGGGAACTGCGACAGCGACGACGCCGCGCAGGCGCTACACGTCGACGGCGAACGCAAGCATGTCCGCAGCTGGGAACCCGGTCACTGTGAGCGTCCCGTCCTTGGCGAAGTGGAACTCAGCAGCGGCAACCTCGTTCCAGTCGTCGGGGCTGTAGCGATCGGACAAGTCGTGGACGCGCTGGTTCGCCGAGCCGCGCCATGCAAGCCTGTCCGTCCGCTCGGCCTCGACGTAGCGGCCGGCAACCAGCACGTCGGTGACTGCGAGCAGCGCGCGGTGCTCGGGGCGGGTGAGCTCGTCCAGGTCGTAGCCGGTGAAGACGAACACTGACAGGCCTGCCGCGCGCACCCGCTCGGCGAGCACCGTGAGCGCGCGGGCCTGCGCGAAAGGCTCGCCCCCGGTGAAGGTCACGCCCTCGATTCCCTCGGTCGCGAGGATGACGGAAGCCAGCTCCTCGACGGAACGAAGGTCACGACGTTCGAAGGCCCAGGTGTCGGGGTTCCAGCAGTCAGGACACGCGAGGGGACAGCCCTGCACCCACAGGACGAACCGCTCGCCCGGGCCGTTCGCTGCGCTTCGCAGCAGGGTGTGAGCGAGGTTGAGGCGCACGATCAGTAGGTCCGCTTGACAAGGACCATGCGGATTGCCTCGCCCTCGCGTGTCTCCTGCACGCGGTAGCCCATCTTGTGGGCGCGCGCGTGGACAGCCTGCCGCTGGGCCTCGACGACCTTCTGCCGTTCCTCCTCCAACCGTCGCCGCTCCTCGGCCGCGAGCCGCTCCTGCTTCATCGTCCAGTGGCTCTGGTACCGGCTGCCGAGCTCGGTGAGCCACCCCGGCCCGAAGCTGGGGTGGTCGTAGCCGCTGACGAACGCCCGGTAGCCGGTGGCCGAAGCCAGGAACCCGACGTCGTTGGAGGCCGCCCCGACGTGCTGCCGCCGGATCACGATGTTCGCGGTCTGCGCGCGCCGGTCCCCGGCGTAGCCGACAAGGCTCACCGGGGTGGCGTGGACCTCGACCTTGGTGGCGTCGAACCCGAGATCGGAGAGGGCCGCCAGCAGGCACTCCTGATCGGTCATCGGCGTCAGCAGCGTGATGTATGCGCTCATGGCTTCTTCCCCACCACCTGCGTCCGGGTCGTCGTCACGCGCCCGGTGCCCGCGTCGGGCTTGCGGTCCACGGTGGCGCTGCCGGGGGCGAGGCCCTCCAGCAGGCGCTCAAGGTCCTTCAGGCAGGCATCTCCGGTGAAGCCGTCGGCATCGGCGGTGATGCGTCCCTCGTGGTCGATCTCGATGGTGATGCGCTGCTCTTTCATGCGTTCTCCGGGGCTACGAGCCTGGCGGTGAGGCGGGCGGCGGTCCGCTCGCCCGCGGCGAGCTGATCCCAGGTCTGGATGACGAGGTACCGCTGGCCCTTGTGGCTTCGCAGGGAGCCCACTTCGGGGAGCGCCTCGTCGGGGACGTCGGCGCCGGGACGGGCGCTGGAGGCCGTCGGGACGAAGCGCCCACCGGGCTGCACTGGGCGGCCGGTGGACGCCGGCGGTGGGCGGAACTCGAACCGCTCGGCCGCCCGCTGCTCCAGGGCAGCGATCTCGTCGCGGAGCCGAATGACCTCCTTTCTCGAACCATGGAGGTCGTCGGTCGCCCTGCGCTGGCGGATGGGGAGGTCCTTCCTCGCCTCCTTGTCGGCGGACTCCAGGGACTCCTCGATGCCGCGGAGATCGCGCGCGATGTCGGCGCGTCGGCTCTCAGCCGTGGTGAGCGAGGTGCGTCGGTCGGGCAGGTCGCGGTTCGCCGCGTCCACGCGGCTCTGCCACGCGGCCTGCTGCTTCTCCCGCTCCTCTTCGTCGCGAGCCTTGCGCTCGGCCTCCTCCAGATCGGCCTGGAGCTTGCGCGCCGCGTCCTCGATCTCTCCGAGCTGGGTGAGGAGCGCGGGCGCGCCGGTGGGGCCAGCCGCCGAGGGGCGCTGCGCCTCGAGCGCGCCTACGCGAGCGAGGAGCCCGCCATGCGTGCGCTCGAAGCCGAGCATCGCGCTGACGAGGCGCGAAAAGGCGCGGCCGATCCGTCCGCGGTCCCCCTCGGCGGCGACCAGCGCCTCGCGGCACCGCGCAAGCCGCGTGGTCCAGCCCTCGTCGAGCTTTCGCCAGCGACCGACCAGCGCGTCCTCCTCGGCACCCGTCGGCACGCGGGGCGGCACCACCCTCCACTGGTAGCGGACCGCCAGCGCGAGCGGCTGCGCGGCGGGCACGCAAGCGGGTTCGGTCGCCGGCACCGCGCGAAGCGAGTCCGCCGGGACGTCGGGCACCTCAACGAGCTGCTCGGCCTCCAGCCCGCGCGCCGCCGCCTCGCCGGGGAGCCAGAACTGCGACGCTCGATGGTCGGCTTCGCCGAGGCGCACGTCGGCCTGGAACCGCCACGCGGGAGGGGCCTCAAGCAAACGCGCCATTTCAGAGGCCTGGTGGGCCGTGAGGCGCATCCGCAGGCGGCCACGCGTGCCGGGGAGGAGCACCTCATCAGCGCCGCCGTTCACCTGAAGGTCGGGCAGCCCTCGGGCGGCCCACACCACCTCGACGCCGGCCTGGGCAAGCTTGGCGAGCCGCTCGTGATGGTCCGGGCCAGCGGGGATCCAGAGCCGTCGTGGGGCTTGGTCCGACGGGAGGCCGGTGCTGACGTGCATCAACGCCGCGCGAGAGCTCCCGGTGAATCTGGCGTCGGCCGGCTCCCACCGCACCGACGCCGACGCAGGCACCTCGGGCACGTCGAACGGCCGCTCGCGCGCTGGTCGCCACGCGAGCTGGCGGCCGCCAGACCACGCCTCCTCGGTAGCCTCGTGCCAGAACAGGCGCAGGAAGGTCTGCCGAAGGGCATCTGCTTGGGTCGGGTCGAGCCGCAGGATGAAGCCGCCCCCGATCCACAGGCGCGCCTCGGTCCCGGCGAGGACGGCAGAGGCCGGCATCTCGGCGAGACGCCGGACCAGCACGCGAGGGGCCTGGAGGACCTGGGTGTCGGCCTGGTCCTTGCCCCATCCCGGCCCGACGAGCGCGTACACGCGCGCACCTGCCGTTGCATGGGCGAGCAGCGCGGCGCGCGCGTCCTCGCTTCCGGTCCCGAGCAGCACGAGGGCCGGCGCGTTGCCGGCGGGAGCCGCGCGGCCCGGCATGCGCGTCAGCCAGGTGCCGTCCGTCCACGGCGGCTGGGCCATGTTCCCGCCGATCCACGCTGTGGGCAGGCGCGCGTCGGCGCGGGGCTCGACGCGGTGGCGCAGCGTGCGCTGGATGGGTCCCTCCATCATCGTCCACCCCCGGCGAGCCATTGGTGTAGCGCGGGCTCGAGTTCATCGGCGCTCACACGGGTCGCCGCCAGGTCCTTCCACCGCAGCGGGGTCTCCGCGCCGGCGCCCTCCGCGTCGGCGCGCGCGTGGATGGGGCTGTTGCTCATGTGCCAGCCAAAGTCCTCGCCCTGACCAGCGCGTACGAGCAGGTAGCGGTCGTGCGGCGGGCTCCGGCCGAACACCTCGCGGTAGCTGCGCGGGACCGCGCCGGTGATCGCCTGGATCTTCTTGAAGTCCGCCTCCTCGTCGCTGGTCCATACGTCCACCGCGACGTTGGGGGCCGCCGCGCGCAGGGCTGCGACGAGGAGCTTGAGCGCGTCGTGGTTGTCGTCGCCGCGAACGTAGCGGTCGCACAGCAGCACGCGCCGAGGGGTGACGCCGGAGAGCAAGCGATCCACCAGCTTCCGCATCGACCACCCGCCCCGGTAGGGGATCCTGACCACACCGGGCGGCTCGGTCGCAGTGATCGGAGTCGGAGCGCCGATGCGGAGTGGGCCAAGGTCGGCCGGGGCGGGCGGGAACGGCGCGAGGTCCACCGATGCGGCGAGGGACCAGAACCGCTCAGGGTCCTTGCTCGCCTGCGACAGCAGGTCGTCGTGCGATGGGAGCGTGGGCGCGAACGCCTCCAGCGGCGTGTCCTCGGTGAGGTGCGCGAACTGCTCGCGGACCTCGGCGCGGCTCCGGTAGCCGGGCTTCGCCGACAGGTGCCGGTCGAAGCGGGCCATCGCCCAGCGCTGCGCGTCCGGCGCCGAGGCAGGCCCCACGGGCACGTCCTCCAAGGTGACGTTCTCGTAGACGCCCTTGCCGGGGATCTCGACACGATGGAGTGCGAGGGTCTTGCGGAAGGTGTCGAGCTCGCCTTCCGTGAGCCCTTCGAACGCGACGGCGAGGCGTCGCTCGCCCGCCTTCCAGCGCCCGAATGCAGACAGCGGTCCCGTGGCCCACGTCGAGGCGAGGTTCCAGAGGTCGAGGCCATCGGACTCGGGATCGTGCTGCATCGGCCGCATGGCGTACTTGGCGTTGCCCTGCGGAGCCTCGATCATGCCGTCGAGTTGCCACTGGTCCCGAGCCTGATCGAAGTCCAACGTCCAGCGGAGCCGACACGTCGCGTGCGTTTCGCCGATGAGCGCGCCGAGCTGCCCGTGGTTCGTCGGCAGGTCGCGGACCATGAACCGCTCCTTGCCGTCGAGCACGGAGCGGAACACCTTGCCGCGATCAGGGTCCACCGCGAGCGGCTCGATGGACTCGAAGCGCTGGTCGCGGTTCGCCGCGAGCCGCTCCACGGCGAGCACCCGCCGCCCGAGGACAGGGTGCTGGGCGAGCCACAGGCCGTAGACGCCCTGCTCGGGCACCGGAGCCTCGTCGGCGTCGGCCACGTCCTCACCCAGCGCCGTCAACCCGCCGCGCCCGTCGCACAGGCCGAGTATCTTGCACCACGCGATGACGTTGTTCGCGCCGGCGTCCGGCAGACCCGGAAGCGCGGACTGCACGACGGCGGTGATGATGCGGTTGCCGTGCTCTCGCGCGGCCCGGCAGAGCAACCCCAGC
>VGRQ01000309.1 GCA_016875315.1 Deltaproteobacteria bacterium
GGTGCTGGCGCTCCTGTCGCTCGTCGGCGGCGCGCTCAACCTGCCGCACTGGGCTGCGGAACATGGTTTCCTGCACCATTTCCTCGGGCCGGTTTTCCACCACTCCGAGGCGATGATCGCGTTTTCGACCGACAACCCGCTCGAGTTCCCGCTCATGGGGCTCACCCTCCTCGGCGTCGTGGCCAGCGTGGCGGTGGCCTATCGCCTCTACGTGCAGCAACCGGAACTGCCCGCGCAGATCGCCGCGAAGATGAAGGCGCTCTACGAGGGTTCGCTCAACAAGTGGTACGTCGACGAGATCTACGAGCTGGCGGTCATCGGCCCCATCCTGCACGCCTCGCGGCAGGTTCTCTGGGCGGTGGTCGACGCGCAGATCATCGACGGCGCCGTCAACGGCGTGGCCGCCGTCGCCCGCAAGGCTGGCGAGGCTCACGGCAAGCTCGGCAGCGGCAAGCTGCAGGCCTACGCCCTCTCCATCGCGGCTGGCGCGGCTCTGCTCGTCACCGCCTACGCGCTCGGGTGAACCGATGATGCTCTCGCTGGTCACCTTCCTCCCCATCCTCGCCGCCATCGTGGTGGCGGCGGCGCCGCAGGGCGTGTCGAAGTCCCTGTCGCTCGGCGCCTCGCTCGCCATCTTCCTTGCGTCGATCCCCCTCTGGTTTGGCTTCGACCCGCAGGGGGCCGAGTACCAGTTCGTGGAGAACATGGCGTGGATCGAGGCCTGGGGGGTGCGCTACCACCTCGGCCTCGACGGCGTGTCACTGCTCCTGGTGCTGCTCACCACCGCGCTCACCCCGCTCATCCTGCTCAGCGCATTCTCGGGAGTGTCGCAAAACTACCGCGCCTACGCGGCGCTGATGCTCGCGCTCGAAGGCGCGATGATCGGCACCTTCGTGGCGCTCGACACCTTCCTGTTCTACGTGTTCTGGGAGCTGGTGCTCCTGCCGATGTACTTCCTCATCGGCCTGTGGGGGGGCGAGCGTCGCATCTACGCGGCGGTGAAGCTGTTCATCTACACCGTCACCGGCTCGCTGCTGATGCTGGTGGCGCTCATCGGGCTGTACTGGGCACACCACGACCAGACCGGCGAGTGGTCCACCGACCTGCCCGACCTGCTGCGTCTCTCGCTCACGCCGAGCGCGCAGCTGTGGATGTTCAGTTGCCTCGCGGTGGCCTTCGCCATCAAGGTGCCGATGTTCCCGGCGCACACCTGGTTGCCCGACGCCCACGTCGAGGCGCCCACCGGCGGCTCGGTGGTGCTGGCTGGCGTGATGCTCAAGATGGGCACCTACGGCTTCTACCGCTTCGCGATGCCCCTGTTCCCCGACGCGGTGACGGCCTGCGGCCCGGTGCTGATCGCGCTCTCGGTGATCGGCATCGTCTACGGCGCGCTCGTGGCCATGGTGCAAGACGACGTGAAGAAGCTCGTGGCCTACAGCTCGGTTTCGCACCTCGGCTACGTGATGCTGGGCCTCTTCGCGCTCAACGCGCCGGGCATTTCCGGCGGCGTCTACCAGATGCTCAACCACGGCGTGAGCACCGGCGCGCTCTTCTTCCTCGTGGGGGTGCTCTACGAGCGGAGGCACACGCGCAAGATCGCCGACTACGGCGGCTTGACCAAGGTGGTGCCGAAGTTCGCGTTCATCTTCATGGTGATCACGTTCTCGAGCATCGGTCTCCCCGGGCTGAACGGCTTCGTGGGCGAGTTCCTCATCCTCATCGGCGCCTTCCAGTACGCGCCCCTCCCCACCGTGGTGGCGGCGAGCGGTGTCATCTTCGGCGCCGTCTACATGCTCTGGGTGTTCCAGCGCATGATGTTCGGCCCGCTGACCAACGCGGCGAACAAGGAACTCACCGACATCAACGCCCGCGAGACGCTCTACCTCGCGCCGCTCGTGGCGCTGGCGCTCATCATGGGACTCTTCCCGCAGCCCTTCCTCGACCGGATCAACCCGTCGGTCGATCGCGTGCTGGCGCGATTCGACGGTCACTTCGACCGCTCGCCCTACGCCGACTTCGACGGTTGCCTGCCGCCGTGGCTGGTGGAGCGGGAGGTGCCGTCTCATCCTGCGGCCGAGGCCCACGCCCCCGCTGAAGGAGGTCACTAGTGGACACCTCCCTGGTCCTCGACTCGATGCTGATGGCAGCGCCGATGCTGCTCTTGTCGGCGATGGGCATCGTGCTGATGGTGCTCGCCGCGGTGATGAAGCCCTTTTCGCCCACCGTGGGCTGGGGCACCACCCTCGCGACCCTGGCGGCGGCGCTGGTGCTCGTGGCCCTGCAGGCGGGCGAACCGGCGGCCGAGGCCTTCGCGGGCATGCTCCGCGTCGACCTCTACGGTCACTTCTTCGCGGTGGTGATGCTGCTCGCGGCCATCTTCGCGCTGCTGATCGCCGCCGACTACATGGAGCGCATCGGCGTGCGCGTGGGCGAGTTCTACGCGCTGTTGTTGTTCGGCGTGTCGGGCATGCTCGGCATGGCCTACGCCAACGACCTGATGATGGTGTTCATCGCGCTCGAGGTGATGAGCATCGCGATGTACGTGCTCTGCGCCATCAAGCGCGCCGACGACCGCGCCGTCGAGGCCGGCTTCAAGTACTTCATCCTCGGCGCCTTCTCCTCGGCGATCATGCTCTACGGCGTGTCGTTTTTGTATGGGGTGACGGAAACCACCTCGCTGTCGCAGCTGGCGAGTTGGCTGGCCACGCACCCCGAGACGAACAGCGTGCTCGCGGTGGGCGGCGTGATGGTCATCGTCGGCTTCGGCTTCAAGGTGGCCAGCGTGCCCTTCCACATGTGGACGCCCGACGTGTACCAGGGCGCCCCCACGGCGGTCACCTCGCTGATGGCCAGCGGCGTGAAGGCCGCGAGCTTCGCGGCCTTCGGTCGCTTCGTGATCGGCGCGCTCGGCAACGACGCCGCCACCTGGGAGATGGCGCTCTGGATCATGGCCGCGCTCACGATGCTGGTCGGCAACGTGGCGGCGCTGGTGCAGGACGATCTCAAGAGGATCCTCGCCTATAGTTCCATCGCCCACGCCGGCTACCTGCTCATGGCCCTCTCCTCGGTGGGCGGCATGGGCGCCGACCAGAACCCGGCGCTCGGGTCGCTCGGTTTCTACCTGCTGGCCTACACCTTCATGAACGCGGGCGCTTTCGCGGTGCTCTCGCTCATGACCAAGGACGGCAACGACAACACCGGGATCGAGGCGCTGGCCGGCCTCGGCAAGAGCCACCCCTGGCTGGCGGCGGGGCTCTCGCTGTGCCTCGTGTCGCTCGCGGGCATCCCGCCCACCATGGGCTTCGTGGGCAAGTTCTACCTGTTCAGCAGCGCCGTGGGCGCTGGGCAGGTGGGCCTCGCGATGGTGGGCGCCATCGGCGCCGCCGCCGGCGTGTACTACTACCTGCGGCCGATGATCTACATGTACATGCGCGAGGGCCACCCCGAGGTTGCCACCGACGGCCGCGCGCGCATCGCGCTCGCCGTGTCGTGCGTCGCGATCCTGGTGCTGGGGCTGATGCCCGGCGCGGTGCTCGCCGCCGCCGACGCGAGCGTGCGGGCGGTGCTGGGATAGCCCTCGCCTGGGCCGGCGCCCCCGCCCACCCTCAGTAGAACGTCAACATGCCATAGACCCCGCCCTCGAGCCCGGCGGCGTGGGTCGACGCGCCGATGAGCAGGTCGAGGTTGCCGTTGTCGTCGAGGTCGCCCAGGGCAGTGTTGCTGCCCGCGCCGTCGGCGCTGTCGCCCTCGAAGGTGGCGTCGGCATCGGACCTGTCGTAGGTGCCCGGGGCGGGTGACCAGAACAGGTAGGCCTCGCCGGCGCTTCCCGAGGCGGCGCTGGCGCCGATGAGCAGCTCGGCGGCGCCGTCGTTGTCGAGGTCGCCCGCGGAGGGACCCATGCCGAAGTAGCTGCCCCGGCTCCCGGTGATGACGATGTCGCCGCTGGCCACGTCGGTGCCGCCGGTGCCGGGGCCGTACACCACCGACATGATGCCGGCGCCGCCGCCGTAGCTGTAGCCGCCCACCACGGCGTCGCTGAGCCCGTCGCCGTTGACGTCGCCCTGCGCGAAGGTGCGACCCTCGCCCAGGTAGGAGGCCGCGGAAGACGAGTACACGTAGCCGGCGGCGTCGGTGTTGACGTCGACGGAGCCCTGGGCGGGGCCGCTCACGATGTAGACCGTGCCGCCGCTCGGGGCGCCAGTCGAGGCGTAGGGCGCGGCGATGAGGATGTCGCCAATGCCGTCGCCGTCGTGGTCGCCGCCGGCGCGGACCCAGCGTCCCAGGTAGCTCGACGCGTCGGGACCGATGATCACGCCCTCGGCGTCCTCGGTCAGGCTGTAGCTGCCCGAGACGGGCCCGTACTTGATGTAGCCGGCCCCCGAGCCAAAGCCGCCGCCCTCGTCGGTGTAGTAGGCGCCCACCACGAGGTCGTCCACGCCGTCGCCGGTCACGTCGCCGATGTCGCAGCCGTGGCCGGCGTAGATGGCCTGGTGGCCCACGAACTCGGCGCCGTAGTCGTCTTCGAGGGCGGTGTCCTGGTCGGCGGGGCCGAAGACCACCACGAGTCCCTGCGTGCCGCCGTAGGGCGCGCCGAAGCCCACGTCCTCGAGGCCGTCGCCGTCGACGTCGCCCATGCCGATGCTGCGGCCGGGGCCCGAGTAGGCGGTGCCATCACTGGTGTGCGTGGTGCCCTGGTTGGTGGCGTCGAAGGTGCCACTGTAGGGCCCGAAGACGACCATGCCGCCCTGGGCCGTGTAGTGCGCGCTGAAGATGTCGTCGTAGCCGTCGCCGTTGACGTCGCCCGACTCGAGCATGTAGCCCATGCCGTAGTGCCCGTTCTCGGCGAGGAAGTCGTTGTCGCTGTCGAGCGCGTAGCTGCCGGAGAAGCCGCAGTCGGGGTCTTCGCCGTCGCAGTCCTCGTCGGCGCCCGACTCGCAAAACTCGGGCGCGCCCGGGTACACCTGGTCGTCGCTGTCGTCGCAGTCGTCGCCGCTGGGGCAGGTGGTGTCGAAGTGGCCGTCGCCGTCGGCGTCGAAGCCCTCGTCCACCGTGCCGTCGCAGCTGTCGTCCACCGCGTTGCAGCGCTCCTCGGCGCCCGGGTAGGCCTGGTCGTCGCCGGGGCGACAGTCGGTGCCGTCGAGCACCCAGCCGGCCTGCGGCAGGCAGGTGTCCTCGTAGATGTAGGGGTGCCCGTAGCCGTCGGCGTCCTCGTCCTGGTGCCAGCGGTTCGACACCCCGAGGTCGGCCACGCCGTCGCAGTCGTCGTCGATGGCGTTGCAAGCCTCCTCGGCGCCCGCGTGGATGCTGGCGTCGGCGTCGTTGCAGTCGCCGGCCTGGTTCACCCAGCCGGCCTCGGGCTCGCAGGTCTGGATGCCGGTGGCGTCGTCGCCGTAGCCGTCGGCATCGGCGTCGGCATACCAGACGTCGTCGGCGCTGTCGGTGATCCCGTCGCAGTCGTCGTCGATGCGGTTGCACACCTCCTCCGCGCCGGGGTGGATGGCGGGATCGTCGTCCTCGCAGTCGCCGCTCTGGTTGACGTAGCCTTCCTTGCTGCCGCACACCGAGATGGCGTTGCCGTCGCCGCCGTAGCCGTCGCGGTCGGCGTCGACCCAGGCGTCGGCGAACAGCCCCTCGTCGATCTCGCCGTCGCAGTTGTTGTCGATCTCGTCGCACACCTCGTCGGCGCCGGGGTGGACGTCGGCGTCCTCGTCGTCGCAGTCGTCGGCGAGCACCACGCCGTCGCCGTCGAGATCGATGATGGTTTCCTGGTCGACCGGGCAGGCCAGGAGGGTGAGCCAGGCGATCACAGGACGCTCCGGGGGCGTCGTCACCGTACCGCCACTTCGGCGCTGTCGTCTACCGGCGTCGCAGCGCGGCGCCGCCGCGGGTATACTCGCGGCGCCCCGCCCGGAGGCAGCATGCGTCACGCCCTCGTTCCCCTTCTCGCCGTCGTCCTTGCCGCCTGCGAGGATGGTCCCGCCGACGAGGCGAAGGACCGCGCCGAGTCGAGCGACAACACCCTCGCCTTCTGGCCGCCCGAGGCGGGCCGGGCCACCACCTTCGATGCCCGGATCACTGCGGGCGCCTCGATCTTCGACTTCGACGACGAGGGCCTCGACCTCGGGGCGGGGGTGACGGTCGACGACTTCACCGTGCTCGACGGCTGGACAGCCTCGGCCCGGCTCACCGTGGCCGCCGACGCCGAGCTCGGCCCGCGCAACGTCGAGCTCGACGTGACCGGCGGCGACTTCACCCTCGAAGACGCGCTCACCATCGTCGACGACAGCTTCAGCATC
>VGRQ01000310.1 GCA_016875315.1 Deltaproteobacteria bacterium
GGGGGAGGGGACGTTCTACGGATACCGGGCAACTTTCTGCCTCCTCCCTCCCCCGCCCGCGGGGGAGGGTGGCCGGAGGCCGGGAGGGGGCTGGGGGCGATACAATCGCCCCGCGATGCACCTCCTCCTCGCCCTCGCCTGCGCCGAGAACGACGCGTCCAACCCGCGCGCCCTGCCCGGCGACATCGACGGCGACGGTGTCCCCGACAGTGCCGACACCGCCTACGATACCGGCCCGTGGGACACCGCCGACACGGCAAGTGACTGCGTCCCCACCGGGATCGGGGACAGCAACTGCGACGGGGTCGACGACGACTGCGACGGCCTCGTCGACGGCGGCCACCGCGTGCCCGAGGACTACGCCACGATCGCCGAGGCCCTGCGCCGCGACGACACGGTGCTGGTCTGCCTCGCGGCGGGGGTCCACGAGGGGCCGGTGTCGATGAGCGGCCCGGCGGTGATCCAGGGTGCCGGGGAGGGGCTGAGCACCATCGAGGGGGGCGGCCCCGTGGTGCTGATGTTTGGCGGTGGCGAGCTGCGCGACCTCGCCGTCACCGGGGGCGCGGCCGAGATCGGCGCGGGCGTCCGGGTCGACGGCGGTGACAATCGCCTTTCCCGCGTGCGCATCAGCGCCAACCAGTGCGTGGTGGGCGGGAGCTTCTGCCTCGGCGCGGGCCTCGCGGTGATGGGCGGGAGCCTCGCGGTCGAGGCCGTCACCCTCGACGCCAACACCGGCGCCGCCGCCAGTACCGGCAGTGTGCTCGGCGTCGGCGCCTACGTGGGGGGCGGCGCGCTCACCGGTACCGGCCTCTTGGTGACGGGCAACACGCTGGCGGTGGATGACGAGGTCGACGACATCGATGTCCTCGGGGGCGCGCTGGCGGTCACCGGGCTCGGCAGCGTGGTGCTGAGCGACAGTTCATTCTCCTCCACCACCGTCACCGGCGCCGCGAGCGCCTGGGGTGCGGGTGTGTATGCAGAGCTGTCCAACCTCGATTTCACGCGCGTGTGGATCGCGGGCAACGTCGCGGAATGTGCCGGTGGCGAGGGCGGCGGCCTGTTCCTGTCGAGCGCCACGGCCACGCTGTCGAACGTGGCGGTGGTGGAGAACGAGCTGGCTTGCACCGGCACCGCGTCCGGCGGGGGGCTGGGGTCGACCGGTGCGAGCGTCGTCGAGCTGCAGCAGTCGGTGATCGCCGCCAACGTGCTGTCCGGCCGCGTGGCCCGCGGCGGTGGCCTGTACCTCGGCGAGGGCGACGCGCTGTCGATGAGCAACAGCGTGCTGTACGCCAACGAGCTCCTCGGCACCACGTCCGAGGGCAGCGCGGCGGCTGGCGCGGGCACGTGGACGGTGAGCTACACCGACCTCTACGCGAACCTCCCGGTCGAATCGGAGCTGTCCGGTCTCCCCGGCCTCGACGACACCAACCTCGCCGTCGACCCCCAGTTCACCGGCGTCCCCCCCGCCGCCTGGGACCTCCACCTCGCCTCGGGCTCGCCCCTGGTCGATGCCGGGCTTCCCGAGTGCGTGGACGTGGATGGGACGCGGTGTGATCTGGGGGTGTTTGGGGGGCCATCCGGCGCTTGGTGACGAAACCGGGGCTCGTCCTTCACCGCGTACTGGACCCTCGCCCCGCCTTCGTCCAACGTGATCTTCTCCAGCAGCCGGTCGAGCGCCTCGCGGCGTAGCTCCATCGGCTTCGCGGACCAGGCAGCGAGCACCGACGCGCGGAAGGCGTCGGCGTCGATCGTGTCGGCGACGGGCAGCTCGCGTCGCTGCGGGAGGGCGGCGAGCTTGAGCTGCGCCGTCTCGCGCTGGGCAAGCAGCGGCGCGTTGAGTGCCTTCGCGTCGGCGGGGCCGAGGATGCCGTCGAGGACCTGCTGCCCGACGAGGCGGATCTTGCGGTCCAGGTCGGCGATGGTCGCCTCCAGCGCGGCGCGGTCCTGCGTCACCGAGTCGGGGGCGTCGGCGATCTGGACGAGCGAGCGGTCGATCAGCGCGCGGACGTTGTCGGCGGTGAGCACCTCGCGGGCGATGTAGTCGAGCAGCGCGGGATCCATCACATCCACGCGGACGGTCAGCCCCTCGCACAGCTCCTTGTTCTCCTGCCGCGTCGAGCAGACGTAGTAGTAATAGTCCGCCTTCCCCGAGCGTCCTCCGACGGTGAGGCTGATGCGCCCGCCGCAGGAGCCGCAGCGCAGCCAGGGCGTGAACAGGCCCCGGTCGCCGAGCCGGATCGGGTTGTGGCCGTTGGAGCCCTCGGCCTTCGCCCGGTCGCGCAGCTTCCGCATCGCCTGCACGCGGGCGAACTCGTCGTCAGTGACGGCGGCCTCGTGCGCGTCGCGGGCGACGATCTCCCCGTCGTACACGATGTGGCCGGCGTACACCGGCGAGGTGAGCACCTGCTGGACGTGCTTGCGCCGCCACGACCCGGCGTTGCGCTCGCGGGCGACGTCATCACGGCACGGGGGCGGCACCTGCTCGCGGGTGAGCCGCTCGGCGAGGCGCTTCCCGCCGTCACGGCCGTCCAGGTACTCGGCGAAGATGCGCTTGACCGTCTCGAACTCGGCGCGGGTGTCGTCCGTGACGGCGAGGCGGCCGTCCACCACGGCGTAGCCGAAGGGCGCGTGCCCGTGCTGCCAGAAGCCGCGCTCGGCCTGCGAGCGCATCCCGCGCACGACGTTGCGGCTGAGCTCCTCCGAGTAGCGTTCCGCGAGCCATGCCAAAATAGGTCGGATCAACTTGCGGAAGGATTTGTCGCCGGCGTCGGGCTCGGTGAGCGAGATCACGTCCACGTCGGCCTCGTCGAGGGTGGCGAGGGCCTTCAGGCAGTCCATCATGTTCCTGGCGACGCGCGAGTACGCCCACACGTAGAGGCGATCGATGCGCTGCATCGGGATCGCCCGCTTGGCCTTCGCGTCGCGCTGGGCCTCGGCACGGCGGAGGAGCGCCTGGTAGGCGGCGCGCTTCCTCGCGCTGCGGCCGGAGATCCCCTCGTCGATGAACCACAGGTCGTCGGGGATGATCACCCCGTCGGCAGCGGCCCGCCTTGAGATTTCGTCTCGTTGTTGCTCGATACTCTTATCTTGACGCGGGTCGGAGCAACGGAGGTAGGCAGCGCCGATGGTGGGCATGGGGGTGTCCTGGGAGGATAGAATCAAGTAGACATATTTCTTGCGGCTACGCGACCGGGGGCGGCACGACAGGCGGCCCGGGAACGTGGACTGCGAGGAGGAGCAGGAGGTCGTCGGGCCGGCGGAGCCAGTCGTCCTCGTGGCCCTCCCAGTGGTGCGACTCACGCGACGACGGCAGTCCGATGAGCACCGGCGTCAGCGGATCGCATCCCACCCTTGCCGCCCAGGCAGCGACGGCGTCAGTAGCCGCAGCGTGCGCGTTCGCCGCGAGGGAGCCCCAGCGGGCGTTGAGGCGAGAGCTCTCACACACCTCGACGTGCAGGCACACGAGCGCCATCCCTCCCAGCGCCGGCCTCACCCCAGACGTCGACGTTGTCGCCACCTGAGTGACGGCCAAGTCGCCGTAATAGCTGAGCACAGCGTCGAGCTGTCCTCGGATCGTCCCTTCGTCCGCGTGGACGGGAAGCCGACCGTACCGGGCGACAGCCTTCAACTCGATGTCGAACTCGATGCCCGCCGTCGTGCCGAATGGCAGGTCTCGCGAGTGCCACTCCGGGTTGAGCCCGAAGTCGAAGTTGCTGGTCCTGGTCGCGGTGAACCCAAGCGCCGACGTCAACACACCTCCGGGGGTCCTCCCGCAGTAGACGTGCAGGTTGGCGTTGAGCGCGCGCGCCATCGCGCCCTGGACAAAGCGCTCAAAGCTCGAGTTCATTGCGATGTAGTCGAGCCAGTCGCCCCGCATTGTCGCGGCGCACTGGGTCAGGACCCGGTAGCAAGCATCGGCAATCTCGATCACGAAGCCTCCCGCACCCGCAGACTATCGGCTGACGGCCGGAGCAGGGGGCTCCAGATCATGCGACCGCCTTGAGGATCGAGTCCTCGACGTCGCCCAGCCCCAAGCACGACACGAACGCCGCCATCGACGGCGTGCCCGACGACGTGAACGCCGTCCCCACCTTCGGCACCCTCGGCCGGAGCAGCGGCGCGTGGTCGCGGACAGTTGCCAGCAGCGCGAGCAACACCCTGTGCTCGTCGCCGACCAGCGGGCGGGCGCGCTCGGCCAGCGCGTCGAGGGCCTCGGGGAAGCCGCGGTTGGCGGCGGCCACGGCGAGCGGCCTGGAGCACGACCCCGGCGACCACAGCCGCACCGTCGGCACCGACGCGGTGAAGAAGTCGTCGTTGCCCCCGACCATGCCGTTCGGTCCGAGCACGTCCACGCGGGTGCAGGTGCCGTCCTCCCGGTCGAAGGCGTAGAACAGCGAGCGCCCCTCGGCGAGCTTGGCGCGCAGCAGCTCGACGTGGCGGGCGACGAACCGCTCCTCGCGGGCGGCGACGGCGGAGGCGAGCTTCACGACTTCCCCCGCTTCGGCGCGAAGATCGCCGAGATCGTCGGCCCGTTGTCGCGTGCACTGGCGTCCACGTTCTTGGCGAAGTCCACGATCCACGCCATGACGGCGGGCGGGAACTTGGCGATGTCGTCCTCGGCGAAGCCGTCGGGCCGGAGGCGCTCATGCAGCATCAACCGCGTGAACCGCCGCTCGTGCAGGTTGGCGACCTCCTCGGCGACGTCCTCGGGAAGCTCGTACCGGACGCCCAGCTCGTGCAGCATCGCGCGCTCGTCCACGCCGTAGAGGCGCGCCAGCTTCCGTACCAGCTTCAGCTCGGGCAGCGAGCGCAGCTCGTACTGCTCCATCTGCGCGAGCCAGGTGTGGGAGATGCCGACCTTCCCGGCGGCGGCGCGGAGGGAGAGGTTCGCGTCCTCGCGAGAACGCTGGAGCCACGCGCCGAACGCGGGGTTCGCGCCCCAGAGGATGCGGCCGACGAGCGCGCCGCCGCCCACGTCGTCAGGGTCGTCGGGGATCGCGCCGACGGCCAGGGCCAGCGGCGAGACGATGCGGGGGCTGGGGCGACGGGGCATGGCGGCGGTCTCCGGTGGTGCTGTCTATTACACGCCGTATCGGCGTCGTCCACTTGCCAGATGCAGATCGCGAGTGTACATGAATCCAGACCACACCGGAGCCTGCCCGTGACCGCCCATCCCCTCCGCTACTTCCTCCGCACCGAGCACGTCGGCGCGCTCATCGACCGGCACCACCTCTCCCACGAGGCGTTCGCCGTCGAGCTGGGCGTGAGCCGACAACACTGGTCCACCCTCTACAACGGGCGTCGCCCCGTGTCCCCGAAGCTGCGCCGCGCGTTGCTCGCGAGCCCGCGCCTCGCGGGCGTCGCCGAGGCCGAGCTGTTCGAGGTCGTCGCCGCCTGACCCGATCCTCCCCGCCGCCGCTCGGCGTCCACGCGGGCGCGTGGCGGAGCTGTGTCCACCCGTCCCCAACTCCACAGGAACATCGCCATGAAGCCCACCCCCAACACCGCCGAACAGACCGCCACCATGAAGATCGCCGACGTCACCCAGCTCGCCCCGCCCGATCCCGACGTGCTCGGGATGCTCGGCCTGGAACCTGGCAAGAGGCCGCGCGCCACACGGCGGACGCTGCTCGCCATCCTCGCCCACGATCCGCGCTGGAAGGGGCGGATCAAGCTCGACCAGTTCCGCGAGAGCATCGTCGTGGACGGCGAGGGGCTCACCGACCGCGACCTCACGCACCTCGCGTGCTGGATGGAGGAGATCTACGAGGTCAACCCGTCGAAGGACTTGGTCGTGGAGTGCCTCTCGGCGGTCGCCGCCGACAACGCCTATCACCCCGTCTGCGACTGGCAGGCGACGAGGACGTGGGATGGCGAGGAGCGCCTGCCCGCGATGCTCACCCGGTACTTCGGCGCTCCCGACGACGACCTCACGCGCGAGATGTCGCGGGCGTGGCTCGTCGGCGGCGCGGCGCGCATCCGCAAGCCCGGGTGCAAGCTCGACACGGTGCTCGTGCTCGTCGGCGACCAGGGGATCGGCAAGTCCTCGGCGCTGAAGGCGCTGATGCCTTGGCCCGAGCTGTTCGCCGACACGCCGCTGGATCTGAAGACGAAGGACTGCATGCAGAACCTCGGCGGCGTCTGGCTCTACGAACTCGCCGAACTGGAGGGACTGCGCGGACGCAACCCGCAGCGCGTGAAGGCGTTCCTCACCAGCGCGGTGGACACCTACCGGGTGCCCTACGGCCGGATGCCGAGCGCTCACCCGAGGCAGTGTTTTTTCGTAGCTACCA